>CANMAT010000247.1 GCA_947494865.1 Deltaproteobacteria bacterium | reverse complement strand
TCGAAGCGGCCATCACGAAGGCCGCAGACTGCTACGAGGTATGGCGTCGCAAGAGCTACGCGGAGCGCGCGGTGGTCGTGCACAACGCCGCGAGCCTCCTCGCCGCGAACGTCGACGCGTTCGCGCGTCCGGCGACGCTCGAGATGGGCAAGCGCATCGGCGAGGCCCGCGGTGAGGTCGAGTTTGGCGCGCGCATTCTCGACTACTACGCAGACCACGCGGAGGGCTTTCTGGCCCCCGTGAAGCTCGACCCCGCCG
Organism: Deltaproteobacteria bacterium; assembly: GCA_947494865.1. Lineage (GTDB taxonomy): Bacteria > Myxococcota_A > Polyangia > Polyangiales > CAISKJ01. The sequence continues at coordinate 5,982 of CANMAT010000247.1, read as the reverse complement.
TGGGCGAGGCGCACATGGAGAGCAGCCCCCTGGGCATCATCTTCGGCGTCGAGCCGTGGAACTTCCCCTACTACCAGCTCGCGCGCGTCGCCGGGCCGCACCTCATGGCTGGCAACGTGTTGATGGTCAAACACGCCGGCTGCGTACCCCAGTGCGCCGCGGCCTTCGCGAAGCTGTGGGTCGACGCGGGCGCGCCGGCGGGGCTCTACACCAACCTGCCCATCTCCCATGAGCAGTCAGACATGCTCGTCGACGACCCGCGCATCAAGGGCGTCGCGCTCACCGGCAGCGCCGAGGCGGGTCGCAGCCTCGCCGCGCGCGCCGGGCAGAACCTCAAGATCTCGTCGCTGGAGCTGGGTGGCAGCGACGCGTTCATCGTGCTCGAAGACGCCGACCTCGAACACACCGTGAAGTGGGCGGTGTGGGGTCGCATGTACAACGCCGGTCAGACCTGCTGCGCGGCCAAGCGCTTCATCGTCGTCGAGTCGATGGCAGACCGGTTCATCGACCGCTTCAAGACCGCGCTCGCCGCGCTCGAGCCCGGTGATCCGATGGACGAGAAGACCACGCTCGGGCCGCTCTCCACGGAGGCCGCGCTCGTGCTGCTCCTCGCGCAGGTGGACCGCGCCGTGACGCGCGGCGCCAGCGTTCTGCTCGGAGGCAAGCGCATCGATCGTCCGGGCTTCTTCATGGAGCCGACCATCCTCACGGATATCAGACCCGACAACCCTGCGTTCCGTGAGGAGTTCTTCGGCCCGGTGGCGCTGTTCTTTCGCGTCAACGATGAGGCCGAGGCCGTTCGACTGGCCAACGACTCGGACTTCGGACTCGGCGGCTCGGTGTTCACCGCAGACGTCGCGCGCGGTCGCCGCGTCGCGAGCCAGGTCGAGACCGGCATGATGTTCGTGAACAACCTCTCGTGGACCGACGCCGCGCTGCCCTTCGGCGGCATCAAGAACTCGGGCTACGGACGCGAGCTCGGCGACCTCGGCATTCAGGCCTTCGTCAACAAGAAGCTCGTGCGCATCGCCTCGATGGAAGCGCCGCGCTGACGACGCGCGAACACCGGAGCGATCGGAACGGCGCGTGGGGAGACCGTCGGAGCGGAGGCGCTCCCAGCGGGCCCCAACCGCGCAGGCGTCACCGGCTGACCTACACGTTCGAATGCGCTCCGACAGATCGCGCGCATCGCGCCCGACGGACGCTGGGTCGCCGTGATCCAATACCTCGACGCCGTCGAGCTCTGGTTCGTGAGCGACGCCGCAGCTCGCGGATTTGTGTCCGTCGAGCGTCGGCTGACACACCTCGTTCACCCCGATGGTCAAACGAGCGACGTTCCCCACGCGGCACGCGTCGTCACTGGTGCTTCACGACCGGATGGTTGTGATCCAGCAGGTCTCCACCATCGAGGGCGCCACCACGCGCATGGGTCTCTCCAAGCCGGGCGCCTGAGCGTCGGCGCGTCCGCGTCGCCAAAGACTATGGCGCCATAAGCTACAGCAGCGCTGGAATCGCGCTCTGCTCGCGGATCACTTCGCGAGCTTGTCGAGCAGCGTGCGCGCCCACGATTGCAGGGCTTCGAGCTCCTTGCGGGCGGCCTCGCGGGCGTCGTCGTCGCCGTCGCGGAGGGCGCTCACCGCGCGGCGCTGCCACTGGCCCTGCGTCACCTTCTCGCGGAACCCGCGCACCTGCGCCACGACCCGCTTCGGCGTGAGGCGCGCGGCGCGGGCGTCGCCGCTCTCGGCGAGCGCGTTGGCCACGTAGGCCCGCGTGGCGCGCTGCGTGAGCTTCATGGCCGTGACGTGCTGCGCCGCGCGGCGCATCGCGGCCTCGTCGCCGAGGGGGAGCAAGAGCTCCTTGCGCCCCGGCTCGAGGTTGCGCCACGCCTCGTCGGTGATGCGCTTGTCGTGCGCCGCGATGTGAATCGCCACGTAGAGCATGCGCTCGCTCAAGCGCAGCGTGGGGCCGCCCGCGCGCGCCAGCAGGCTGCGCCACACGGGGTTATGGTGGCGCCCCGCCAGCGCGGCGCCCGCGTCGTCGTCGAACACCTGCACGAGCAGCCAGCGACCGAAGGCCACGAGGGCGTCTTCCATCACGTTGCGCGTGTCTTCGGCGCGGCGCAGCGCCTCGGCGAGCACCTTGCGCTGCGCGCCGTCGAGGGGCGCCTCGTCGGCGACGACGATCTCGCGGACGGGGGCCGATGCGAGCTTCTTCGTGGGTTTCACGGCCGCCGAGCGTACCAGAGCGCGCGCCGTCGAAGCGCACAGGAGCGCGCAGGGCGGAGCCGTCGCGCGCGGGAGCATCGGGGTCGCTACGGGCCCCAGCGCACCACCACGCGCCCGTTGCCGCCGTTGGCTCCGTTACCACCAATGGCGACCCCCGCGGCGTAGTCCGGGTCCGCAGCGCCGCCGGGGGTCGCGCCGCTGGCGGGCGTGATGATCCCGCCGACACACGACCCGCCCTGGCCCGCCGCGCCGGGACCCGTTCGCCGTGTCGATCCCGATCCCCCCGCGCCGCCGCCGCCGCCGCCCTCCGACCCGGCCACGCCCGACACGCCGCTCACCGTGCTCGCGCCGCCCGCGCCGGTGCCAGTGCAGCCGTCGCCGCCCGGCGCGCCGATCGCGTCCGTTCCGCCTTCGTTGCCGCCGCCGCCGCCGCCGCCCGCGAGCACGAGAATCACCGCGCCCCGCCGCACCGCCGTGCCACCGCCGCCGCCGCCGCCGTCGCCACCGTTGACGCCACTGCTGTCCCCGATGCCACCGGCGCCGCCGTTGGGGTCGCCGCCCTGCCTGCTCGTCGCGCTGAACACGTCCGCGCGCTGCCCGCCGCTCCCGACGGTGACCGAGAGCGCATCGCCCGGTGTTACCGTGAGCGTGGCGGCGACGAAGCCCCCCGCGCCGCCGCGCGCGGCGAGGGGGGTCGTGTCGATGGCGATCGTCGAGTTGCCCCCGCCGCCGCCGCCGCCCCAGGCGCGGACGGTCACCCGCGTGCACCCCGGCGGGATCGTGATCGTGCGCGAGCCCGCGGTGACCACTGCGCTCCCGCTCGAGCACCCGGCCACCGTCCGACACACGCCGCCGACGCAGCTCTCGCCCGCCGCGCAGGCGCGTCGGCACGCGCCGCAGTTGGCCACGTCGGACTGCACGTCGCGGCAGCCGCCGCCGCAGGCGATGCCACCCGCCGGGCAGCCCGCGCTGCCGCCGCAGACCCCCTCCATGCACGGCCTCCCCGCGCTGCAGATGTTGTCGCAGCGACCGCACGAGAACACGTCGGTGAGCGTGTCCACGCAGAACGCCCCGCAGCGCGTCGTCCCCGCTCGACACGTGGTCGTGTCGCAGCGTCCGCCGTTGCACCAGGCCGTCCCGCACGAGAACGAGCAGAGGCCGCAGTTGTTGTCGTCCGAGGTGAGATCGACGCAGCGCCCCAGGCACAGCGTCCGCGGCGCCGCGCACCCGGCGCCGGCCGCGCACACACCGCCGCTGCACCCCTGCCCGGCGGGGCAGGCCCGACCGCAGGCGCCGCAGTTGGCGCTCGAGGTCGACAGGTCGATGCACGCGCCGGTGCCGCAGTCGACCACGCTCCCGATGCACGTGATGCCCGAGCAGAGCCCGCCGACGCAGCGCCCCCCGCAGCGGTTGCCGCAGGCGCCGCAGTTGGCCGCGTCGCTCGTGACGTCGACGCAGGCCGTGCCGCACATCCTCCGCGGCGCCGCGCAGGTCGGCGGCGCGCTCGTGCACGCGCCGCCGCTGCACGACTGCCCGCTCGCGCACCGGAGACCGCAGACGCCGCAGTTGGCCGCGTCGCTCGCCACGTCGACGCACGCCGTGCCGCACAGGCGCCGCGGCGCCGCGCAGGTCGGCGGCGCGCTCGTGCAGTTGCCTCCGACGCAGCCCTGACCGCTCGGGCACCGAAAGCCGCAGACGCCGCAGTTGGCCACGTCGCTGTCGACGCTCGCGCAGACCGTGCCGCACAGCACCTGCGGCGCCGCGCAGCCCCCGCCGCCTCCGCCGCACACACCGGCGACGCAGCTCTGGCCGCTCGCGCAGCGGTTGCCGCAGGCGCCGCAGTGGTTCGCGTCGGTGGTCAGCGCCGTCTCGCAGCCCAGGTCGGGGTCGCCCGAGCAGTTGGCCCGGCCCGCGAGGCACGCGCCCCCCACCACGCAGCGCCGCGCGACGCAGGCGACCCGCGTGCCGTTCACGCCGGGGAGGCGCGTGCAGTCGTTGCCGCAAGCGCCGCAGTTGGTCGTGTCGCTGGCGACGTCGGTGCAGAAGCCCGAGCACCGCGCGGTGCAAGGCCCGTCGGTGGGCGCGGCGTCGAGGGGCGCGGCGTCGAGGGGCGCGGCGTCGGGCGCATCGGTCGCGACGTCGAGGGGCGCGGCGTCGGGCGCATCGGTCGCGACGTCGAGGGGAGCGACGTCGAGCGGCGCGACGTCGGGGTCGAAGCGCGGTCGATCGAGGTCGACCACGTCGAGGCTCTCCTCGGTAGACGCGTCGTCGCCCGGATCGACGGGCGATTCCTGCGCGGTCGCGCAGCCAACCGCGAGCGCGCACACGAAGCCTTGAAGCAAGCGAGAGAGATTTTCCATTCTTCTGGCCTTGCGCACATGATGCACGAACAGGCACATTCCGCACAATCGCCGTCGTTGCCGCCTTCCACGAAGCGGATTGGGCCTCCATCGATCGGGCGCTCGCCGTGAAGGGTCGGCGGGCGGCACGACCTTTCCTCTTTTGCGGCGCGTCGCCCATCGCATACCGTGCCCTTTATGAGGGCAACGTCGGACCCGAGGCCTCCGAAGGGCAACGCTGTCGCGCCCGCGGCCGTCGCCGAGGGTGTTCGCGCCTCGCCCGTCATGGTGCGGCTGGAGCCCCCGGTGCTCGCCGCGCTCGACGCGTGGGTCGCGCGGCTCAACGAGACCGCCTCCGGGCCGCCCTGGACGCGCGGTGAGGTGGTGCAGGCGGCCCTCGTGCGCGCGCTAAAGGAGCGCGGAGCCGCGGGCGAAGAGCCGTGACGGACGCCGCGGGAGTCGCCCTCGACGCGATGACCCCGCACCTCGCGATGTGGGCGCGCGTCGACGTGACCGCACCGCCCGACGACGTCGCCGCGTGGCTCGCACGCGCCGCGGCGGTGCGCGCCTCCGACGAAGACCCGCACCGGCGCTACATCGACCGCTTCGACGCGCCCCAGCACGACGACCTCGCGCGCGCGTCGCGCTACCTCGCGGCCCTCGACGACGTGCGGGCGCGCGCGGATCGCGGCGAGGCGCTCACCCTCGACGCGCTCACCCGCACGCAGGCGATCGTGCTCGGCCTCGACGGCGCCGCGCCGCTGCGGGTGACCGACGCGTTCGCCCGCGGAGGCGCGCACCGATACCCCTTCGTCGAAGACCTCGCGGAGCGCCTCGACGCGCGCCTCGCGTGCTGGCGCGCGCCGCGCCTCGACGCCGTGGTGGCGGCGTGCGGGCTCTACCTCGACGTGATCTTCACGCACCCCTTCGACGACGGAAACACCCGCGCCGCGAGCCTCTGCTACGAGCGCGTGTGCCGCGCGGCGCGCAGGCCGACGCCCCGCTTCGAAGACCTCGTTCGACTTCGCAAAGACCCCGGCGACGCGAGGGGCTTCTGGCGCATGGTGCGCCTGAGCGCCGCGTCGATCGTGGGCCAGACCCGACGAGCGCACCCATGACGACGGACCTCGAGTCGACGCTGCCTCCCTGGTCCGAGGTGCGCGACGCCCTCGCACGCTACGACGAAGCACGGCTCCGCGAGGCGGTCACCGCGGTGCTCCGCGCGCCGCCCGCGCGCTGGCAGCCGGACCTTGAAGCGACGGTCTCGACGATCGCGGGGGCGTGGTACGGCCGGAGCGGATGGCGCATCGGCAACGAGTCGTTCGGCTCGTGCACGTGCCACTCTCCGGTGGTGAAACTCCGGGCGGCGAACGCGGACCCGGCGCGCCTCGCGCCCGCCGTCGACTGGGTGGTGGGCG
>CANMAT010000246.1 GCA_947494865.1 Deltaproteobacteria bacterium | reverse complement strand
TCGCTCTTTCACCGCGACGTGTTCGCGCTCGACGCCGCCACGGGCGCGGTGCGCTGGGCGTATGTGCACCCGGCCGACGTCGCCGGCATCGAGGTTTCGCGCGGGGGCGTCACCCTCGTCGACGAGAACGGCCGCGCGGCTTTCCTCGACGCGGCGAGCGGCCGCGTGTGCTGGCGCGCCAACCTCGACACGCCCTCGGCGCAGGCGGTGCTCCAGGTGCCAGGCGATTTCGCCCCCAGCGGCGGCGCCGACGACGAACCCGCGCGCTCGCAGGTCGAGGGCCTGCTCCTCGCGGCGGGCGGCACCGACACGCGCCTCATGCCCGCGCAGCTCTTCGCGGTGCGCGCCCTCACCGAGATCGAGAGCCCCGAGGCGACCCACGCGCTCGTCACCGTGCTCACACGGCGCCTCTACCCGCAAGAGCTTCGCGCGGCCGCGGGCGAGGCGATCACCCACCGCACCAACGGCACCGAGGCCATGCTCGAGGCCCTCGGCGCGCACCACGACTACGTGCGCGACGTGACCGCCCCCCCCGTCGGAATGCTCGCCCGGGGCCTCGCCGCCGCCCGCGAGCGCAGGGCCGTGCCGGCGCTCATCGCGCACCTGCAAGACCCCGCGACGGCCGCGTCCGACCTCCCGCAGATCACGGCTGCGCTGCGCGAGCTCGGCGACGCTGCCGCGGTCGCGCCCCTCGTCGATTTTCTGCGCCTCTACCACGCCGACTCGGGGATGTTGTCACCCGTCGGCGGCGGCGAGGCCCACGACGACCGCCACGTCGGCGAGCAGGAGCCCCTCGACGCCGCGCTCGAGCAGGCCGTGCTCGCCGTCGGCGCGATGGGCGGCGCCACCGAGCGCCGCGTGCTCGATGAGATCGCCACGCACCCGCGCACCGCCACCGTCGTGCGCGACGCCATCGCGCGCGTCAGCGCGGGCGACACGCGCACCGCGCAGGCGTCGGCCACGGCCGCGAGCCAGGGCGGCGGCATCGACATGGCCTTCCACATGCCCACACGGCTCAACGCCGAGGCCGTCGAAACGGCCTATCTCCCGGTGCGCCCGCAGCTCCTCGAGTGCCTGCGCAACGCGCCCTCGCGGCCCTCGATGGTGCGCATTCAGTTTCGGTACGACAGCGCGGGCGCGGTCTCCCACGCGACCATCAACCCTACGGCGTTTCAGGCCTGCATGGCCCCGGTGATCGAGGCCGTCCGGCTGCCCGAGAACTCCGCGGGGCGTGACATCGCCACGTACAACCTCTCGACCTTGCCCTGATCGCGACACACATTCGGCGTGTGAGCCGCGTGAGCGCACGTCGCGCACGACGCGCGGCTCCCCCCACGGAGAGCGCCATGAGTGATCCCCACGACCCCGCCGACCCCAACGCCGACCGCAGCCCCTCCGACGAGTTTCGCGAGGGGCTCACGCACCTCTTCGCCGCGGCGCGCAAGGTGGCGAGCAAGGTCGAGCCGCAGGTCAACCGCTCGCTCGAAGACGCCGAGCACGCGCTCCAGCGCCTCGGTCGCGAGGGCGAGACGATGGCGGGCGAGGTGAGCCGCGAGGTGGCCACCTTCGCCGCGCGTCTGGCCGACAAGCTCCGCGAGGTGGCCGACCGCGCCGACCCGAACAGCGCGGCCCAGCGCCGCCCCGATGACCCGAACAACCCCGACCGGCGCTGAGGCGAGCATAGGTATCGCCACGGCCCGCGATCGCGGGTAGAACCGCGGCACCACCCGGTTACGGAGGATGTGACGTGTTCAAGAAAGTTATCGTCGGCGTCGATTTTAGCGACAAGACCGACCGCGCGATCGGCGTCGCGCTCAACCTCGCGAAGTCTACCCACGGCACCACGGTGCTGCTCCACGTGCTGCCTCCCGTCGCCGACGAGGCCCGCCGTACGACCCCCGGCAGCGACACCGAAACCGACGCGATGCGCGCGGTCGAAGACCGCCTGCGCGACGAGGCCGCGAAGCTCGCGCGCGATCACGGCGCCCAGGTCGACTACGGGGTGGTGTCGGGCAAGCCCGCCGACGAGATCCTCGCGTACGTCCAGAAGTGGGGCGGCGACGTGATCATCGTGGCGAGCGAGGCGCGCAAGGGCCTCGACCGGCTCATCCTCGGCAGCGTGGCCGAGCGCCTCATTCAGCTCTCGCCAGTGCCCGTGCTCGTCGTCGGGCCCAACGCGCTCTGAGCGTCAGTCTTCGTCGGTCGGGGGCTGCGCCGTCGCGCTCCCGCCTGCCCGCCCGTACTCGTGCAGCTTGTACTGGATCTTGCGGGGCGAGATCCCGAGAATGCGCGCGGCCTTCGAGGTGCTCCCGCTCACGGCCTTGAGCGTCTCGAGAATGGCGTGCCGCTCGAGGTCGGCGATGGTGCTCCCGGGCACGGGGGGGCGCACTTCGCCGCTCTCTCGCGCGCCGCGGGAGCCTGGCGCCGGCGCGAGTGCGGGCGGCAGGTTGTCGGCCTCGACACGGTCGGCGCGGGCCAGCACCACGCCGCGCTCGATGGCGTGCTCGAGCTCGCGCACGTTGCCCGGCCACGCGTACGCCATGAGCCGCTGCAGCGCATCTTCAGTGAAGCCCACGAGGGCCTTGCCGTTCTCCTGGCTGTATCGCTTGAGAAAAAACGCCGCCAGGAGGGCAATGTCGCTCCGACGGTTGCGGAGCGACGGGATCTCGAGGCGAATGACGTTGAGGCGATAGTAGAGGTCTTCACGGAAGAGCCCTCTGCGGATGCGCTCTTCGAGGTCGACGTTGGTGGCCGCGATGATGCGCACGTCGACCTTGAGCGTCTCGTTGCCGCCGACGCGTTCGAACTCACGCTCTTGTAGAAACCGAAGGATCTTCACCTGCGTGGCGAGCGGGATCTCGCTCACCTCGTCGAGGAAGAGGGTGCCCCCGTCGGCCTGGCGGAAGCGACCCTCGCGGCGTCCGACGGCCCCCGTGAAGGCGCCGCGCTCGTGGCCGAAGAGCTCGCTCTCGAGGAGCGACTCGGCGAGGGCCGCGCAGTTGAGCCGCACGAAGGGCTGCGACGCGCGCGGCGACGACCGGTGGAGCGCGGCCGCGATGAGCTCCTTGCCCGTGCCCGACTCGCCCACGATGAGAACGCTCGAGCGGCTTATGCCCACCTGGGCCACCGTATCGAGGAGGGCCTTCATCGAGCCGTGCTCGCCGATGATGTGACCGAAGGCGTTGCGCTCGCGCAGGCGCTCTCGCAAGAGCGCTGTCTCCTCGAGGAGGCGCGACTTCTCCATCGCGCGCTCGACCACGGCGACGAGCGTCACCGGGTCGAGGGGCTTGGTGAGGTAGTTCTCCGCGCCGCCCTTGATGGCCTCGACCGCCGAGTCGATGGTGCCGAAGGCGGTCATCACGACGACCACGGTGGTCGGCGAGGCCGAGCGCGACTCCTTCAACAGCCCGATGCCGTCGAGGCCCGGCATCTTGAGGTCTGTGAGAATGAGGTCGGGCGCGAACGAGCCGATCTTGCCGAGGGCCTTGAAGCCGTCGGCCGCCGTCTCGGTCTCGTAGCCCTCTTCGCGAAGAATCTCCGACAGCGCAGCGCGGGCGTTCGCTTCGTCGTCGACGATGAGAATGCGGCCCTTTGATTCCGCCATTTGACCGCCTCTATACACCCGTTCTGCGCCCCGGTGGCACCCTTCGCACCGCCCTCGCTCGGATGCGCGTCACTGGCGGGCCGCCACCCCCTCGCCACCCCCTCGCCACCCCGATCCGCCACCCCCCTCATCAAGAGAACGCTTGAAAGCAAGATGTTTTGCGCGGTGGCACGACCGTCGCTCAGAGGTCACTCAGCGGCGCACGCACGACGCGGCGCCCAGAAAGACCAGACGGCCACCATGACGATCACCGACAAGCTCCGCTCCGTTCGCACCGCCATCAACACCCTCGAGAAGCAGTTCGGGAAGGGCACCATCATGACCCTCGGCGAAGAGGGCGAGCGCGAACCCCAGCCCGTGATCCCGAGCGGCTCGCTGGCCATCGACGCGGCCCTCGGCATCGGCGGCTACCCCCGCGGGCGCATCGTGGAGGTGTACGGCCCCGAGAGCTCGGGCAAGACCACACTCACCCTCCACGCCATCGCCGAGGCCCAGCGCATGGGCGGCGTGGCGGCCTTCATCGACGCCGAGCACGCGCTCGACACCGCGTACGCCAAGGCCCTCGGCGTGAACCTCGGCGAGCTGCTGATCTCGCAGCCCGACACCGGCGAGCAGGCGCTCGAGATCGCTGACGCCCTCATCCGCTCGGGCGCCGTCGACCTCATCGTGATCGACTCGGTCGCCGCGCTCGTGCCGAAGGCCGAGCTCGACGGCGAGATGGGCGACCAGCTCCCGGGCCTGCAGGCGCGGCTCATGTCGCAGGCGCTGCGCAAGCTCACCGCGGCGGCGCATCGCAACGGGGCGTGCGTGATGTTCATCAACCAGCTTCGCATGAAGATCGGCGTGATGTTCGGCAACCCGGAGACCACCACCGGCGGCAACGCGCTGAAGTTCTACGCCTCGATGCGCCTCGACGTGCGGCGCATCGGCGCGCTCAAGTCGGGCGACGAGGTGCACGGCAGCCGAACGCGCGTGAAGGTGGTGAAGAACAAGCTCGCGCCGCCCTTCCGCGAGGCCGAGTTCGACGTGCGCTACGGCGTCGGCATCGACGGCCTCGCCGAGGTGCTCGACGCGGGAGTGGAGCGCGGCGTCATCGAGCGCTCGGGCTCGCACCTCACCTTCGCGGGCGCCCACATCGGCAACGGCCGCGAGAAGTGCCGCGACGCGCTCGCGGCCAACGCGCCCCTCTACGCCAGGCTCCGCGAGGCCGTGCGCCAGGCCGCGCCCGCCGCCGCCGCCGCGAGCCGACCCGCGAGCGCGGGCGACGCGGAGTAGCGCTACCGGCCCAGCGCTCCCCACGCGAGGGCCGCGAGCGATGCGCCGCCCACGGCGGCCGCGAGCAGCCACGCGCGCCGCGGGGGCGACGCGCCGAACGCGCGCAGCGCCGCCGCAGCCGTCAGCGCGAGCGCCGCGAGGAGCCAGTCGACGCCGCGCTCGAGCCAGCGCCCCCGCGCCGCGTCGGCGATCCACACGGGGCGGCGCACGTCATTCTCCCACGCGCGCCGCGTCGCAAGCACCACGACGAGGCCAACGGCGACGGCCGCGAACGCCACCCAACGTACGCGCGACGGGCCCAGCCGCGCACCGGCGAGCGAGGCCGCAACGCATCCCGCAGCGATGAGCATCAGGAGCATCGCGGACCTCGCCGGGGCGCGGGGCGCATCAGCGCAGGGCCCCGCCCACGAGGCCCGCGAGGGCGCCCACGAGTGCGCAGGGGTCGAACACGCGGCGCGCGAGCTCGGGCCGACGCATGAGCAGCGGCGCGGTGAGCGCCACGAGCGCCACCACGAGGTAACCCACGACGCCGACGCGCTCGAGCACGGCGGATCGCTCGGCCCACACGATGGCCGAGGGGTCGACCTCGGGCGCGCGCAGCTGCGAGACGACCCGCACGCAGTGATAGAGCGCGGGCGCGAGCGCTGCGACGGGCGCGGCGCTCATCGCGAGGCGCGCGCCAACGCCTGGGGATTCGTGCGGCATCGAGGGCCTCTGCATCGGGGCAATCGCTCGCAGATGTCAACGCCCGACGACAGAAAGCACCCAAGAAGGTGCGCTGCGGTGGGCCCTGGGGGTATGGGTCTCTTCACCACGATGTCCGACTACCCCGAACCCTTGGAGGGCGACCCCGACGCGGTCGTTACGGCGCTCGAGGTCGGCGCCTCGATGTGGGCGCGCGGCGAGCACAACGAGGCCGTAAAGTGGCTGCGAAAGGCGGTCGATGAGGCCTTCGAAGCGGGCCTCGACGAGCGGGGCCTCACGCTTTCGAAGTCCGCCGCGGCGATGGCCTCGCTCGTACCGCCGCCGCCGAGCGCCTCGCCGGGGCCGCCCTCGAGTTCGCCCTCGCGCGCGGCGCATCCTCCGCCGGTCCCCGGCGAGCACACACACGAGGACGCTGTGCCCGCCGTCGCGGCGCCGCCCGAGGCTCGGCAATCGCCGTCGGCCACGCCGCGCGCGCTTCCGCCGCGGCCTCCGTCTGCGCCGCCGCGCACGCGCACGAGTCGCCCACCCGGACCGCGGGTGACAGCGCGGGCGCCGCGCGGGTCTGAGACATCGCTCAAGGCGGCTCCGAAGGCGACGCTCCCTTCGCCCGGCGGCCCGTCTCCGGCGACGCGCGGGCCCGAGGCGAGCGCCGCGCC
>CANMAT010000245.1 GCA_947494865.1 Deltaproteobacteria bacterium | reverse complement strand
CCGAAACCCTTCGTGTTCGGCCCGAAACCCTTCGTGTTCGGCCTGAAACCCCTCCTGTTCGGGCGCCGGAGCCTCCATCGCCCGCGCCGACGCCTCCCGCACCGATCCTGCGCGCCGCCGACCTGTTGCGCGCGAGCCGCGCGACGGTCGACTCGCCCTTCGCGATGCCCTCGGCGGCACCCGGACCTCCGCAGCCCGCCCTCTTCGAGGGGTCTGCGGGCACCGAGGGCGAGCGCCTGCGCGCGGCCACGCAGGGCTACGTGCGCGAGGCGCTCGCCGCGTCGACGCAGCGCGAGGCCCCCGGCGTGCGCGCGTACCTCTGGAACGTCCGTCGCCGCGTCGCCGAGGTGTGGCGCCCCGGCGTGGTGCGCGTGCCCAACCTCGCCGAGACGCTGCTCGCGGGCTTCATCGCGCCCGAGCGCGCGGTGCGCATCTTCGGCGCGCGCGTGATGCGTCGCCAGCGACAGGTGCTCGAGGCGCCGCCGCAGCGCCTCGGCGGCGCCGTCGACGCGATCGAGGCCATCGGCGGCGTCGCGGGCAACGGGCCGTCGACGCGCCAGGCCACCCCCGCCGACGCCAGCGAGGAGTCGTGGCGAAGGAACGTCCGCACGACGCGCGTCGAGGTGATCGTCGATCAAGACGCGCAGGGCCGCGTGCTCGACGTCCGCAACGCGCACTCGTCGGGCATCGCGGCCTTCGATCGCGCCGCCCTCGACGCGGTGCGCCAGGGCGTCGAGTCGGAAGACGCCGTCGCGCTCCCGGGCGGTCGCCGCTCGCGGTGGAGCTTCACCGTGGTGGCCACGCGGCGGCTCATCGCGCCCAACATCGGCGGCAGCTTCGACGAGAGCCGCGGGTGGTTCTCGGTGCAGCTCCCGGGGCAGGTGAGCCTGCGGACGCGCGTGCAGATGGAGTCGAGCGCGCCCCTCGACGCGGCGCCTACCCCGGGTAGCGGCCGGTGATGTAGTCGACCATCAGGCGAATCTCGTACTCCTGGTTCTGGCTGACGCTGCGCACGAGGTCGCCGATGGAGACCACCCCCACCACGCGCCCCTCGGCGATCACCGGGAGGTGCCGGCAGCGCTGCCGGGTCATCACGGCCATCGCCTCGGAGACCCGCGTGTCCTCGTGAACGGCCACGAGCTCGCGGGTCATCACCTCGTCGAGCCGCGTGGCCGCGGGGTCGAGGCGGCGCAGCAGGACGCGCACCATGAGGTCGCGCTCGGAGAAGATCCCCAACGGGTGGGCGTCTTCGCACACGAGCACCGCGCCGATGCGCCGCGCGCACATCTCATCGACCGCGTCGCGCACCGACGCGCTCGGCGGCAGGCTGAACACCGCCGCGCCCTTGTGGCTCAAGAGCTCCGAGACGCTCGTTTCCATGGTTGAATCCTCCGCGTAGGTAGACAGAACCCATCGAATCCCTAAGGTCGCGGGTCGCGGCGTCAACCGGTGCGCAGGGGGATTACCCGGGCACGAAGCAGGCGAAATCCTGCGGCCCCGCGGTGTTGTTCTCCGCGCGGCACTCGTGCAGCGTCTCGAGGGGCATCTCGCCCGGCGCGTTCACCACCACGGAGACGCGCACGGGCATGAGCCGCCGCGCGAGCTCGACGTCGTAGCGCACCGCGACCGACTCGCTCTCTCCCGGGAGGAGCCGCCGCGTCGTGACCGCACGCCCGATCACCGCGCGGGCTCCCGCGGGCGTGACCGCGAAGAACACCACGGGCACGCCCGCCTGCGCGCCGGCGCGGCCGCGGTTGAGCACCCGCGCGCGAAACCCCATGCTGGCAGGGCACGCGGTGAGGTCGGCGTCGAGGTCGACGGCCACGAGGTCGGGCGCGTCGAAGAGCCCGTCGGGCTGCACGTTCTGCCGAAAGTTGTTGAGCCCGCGCACGGTCCAGTTGGCGGCCTCGCGGCGCGGCACGCGGCCGTCGTCGTCGATGTTGGTGACGTGGTAGGTGTGCTGGTTCCAGATGGCGCGGGTGCGCACCCACTGGCGCGCGGGGTCGCTGTACACGCGCACCCCCGTGAAGGGCGTCGACCCGTCGGCGCACATGAACCGCGCCGCCGCGTAGTTGTTGCCCATCACCACGATGTCGGCGCTGTCGTCGCGGTCTACGTCGACCACGAGGGGGTACTCCCACAGCGTCGCCGAGGTGTTGCACTGGCTCCACCGCACGGCCCCGTCGGTGCCGTTGTACACGCGCAAGAGCAGCTCGTCGTTGTAGACCACCTCGGCGCGCCCATCGCCCTCGAAGTCGAACACGCTCGACCCCGTGACCCGCGACGAGGTGTCTTGCGAGGGCGTGTGCCACAGGGCCGCGCCGCTGCGCCCGTCGAGCACGAGGTAGTTGTACCCGCCCGCCGTGGCCACGTCGGCGCGCCCGTCGCCGTTGAAGTCGGCCACCGTGGGCGGGCCGCCGCCGCTCGGGCCCGCGGGCGTGGCGAGGCGGTTCACCTCCACGGGGCCCCACAGCGTGGCGCCCGTCGCGCCGCGAAGGGCGATGAGCGAGTGCGTGGCGGCCATCACCACGGCCACGTCGGGGCGCCCGTCGCCGTCGAGGTCGGCGATGGCGGGAGAGCCGTTGGGGAGGTCGTCGCGGCGCCAGAGCACCGAGCCGTCGACGCGCGTGGCGATGTTGCCCTGCACCAGCTCGAGGCTGCCGTTCTCGTCGAGGTCGGCGAGGGCCACGAAGTCCGTCGCGTCGGTGCCCGCCGCCACGCGCGCCGCGCCCGCGTAGCCCGGGAGCACCGAGCCGTCGCCGTGGAACACCACGTTGCGCACGGCGATCTCGGGCACGCCGTCGCCGTCCATGTCGCCCACCGCGGGCGCCGAGAAGCCGCACGGGACGTCCAACACCCGGCGCAGGAGCCGCCCGTCGGCGCGGAGCACCAGCGCGTGCCCCGCGAGGCGCGTCGCAATGTCGCTCTGCGAGCAGGTGATCACCTCGGGGCCCGGCGACGTGAAATCGACATCGGCGATGGCCACCGACGCGCCCGGCGTGGTGCGGTACTCGGGCGACTCCGCGGGCCACACGCGGCGGCCGTCGGCGCCCGCCACGGCGCGCAGCACGCCGTCGCTCCAGTAGTTGCTCCCGCTGAAGGTGCTGAACACCACCACGGCGCCGTCTTCGCGGTCGATGCGACCGTCGCGGCTGTCGTCGACGAGGGGCGCCACCACGGGCTGCATCATCACCTGGTCGTGCGTGGGGAGCACGTCGGCGTCGCGGCCCCACGCCCACTTGAGCGCCGGCGCGAACGACCCCGTCGGGGGCCGGTACTCGCACGCCTCGGTGCTCGCGGGGCGCGCGAGGCACCGCCGCAGCGTGGGCTCGCAGTACTCCGCCGCGGGGCATCGCGCGAGCTCCGAGCACGGCGCGCCGGGGGCGGTGCACGCGCCGAGGTAACACACCTGCGTCGCCGCGCAGCACGCCGCCGCCGCGCCCGCGCCGCAGCGCACGAGGGCGCCGCAGTCGCGCGCGCACGCGCCGCCCTCGCAGCGCCGCCCCGGGCCGCAGCACACGCCGCCGCAGCGGTCGGCCTCGGCGCAGCAGAAGCCGCCCGCGCAGGTCGTACCGCCCGCGCAGCACGCGCCGTTGCAGGCGAGGCGACCGTCGGCGCAGCTCACGCGGCCGTCGGCGGCGTCGCGGGCGGGCGCGTCGGGCGACGCATCGGGCGCCACGTCGGTCGTCGCGTCGAGGGCCGGCGCGTCGCGCGAGGCGTCGTAGGCGGGAGCGATCACCGAGGGCTCGCTCGCGCACGCGGCGGCGAGGGCGAACGCGCAGTGCACGAGGGGCGGACGCGAGGTGCCGGTTGCCATCGGCGCGCAGCGTATCGCGACACGGCGGCGCGGGGGCAACTCCCTTCGTCAGCCCCCGAAGGTCGAGCCGATGTCGAAGCTCGACTCGTCGAGCACGGCGTCGGAGAGAAACTCGTCCTCTTCGCGGTCGATCTGCTCGAGGAGGGCGGCGAGGATCACGCAGGCGCGCGCCGCGTCGGCGGGGGTGCGCGCGTTCGCGGCGGCTTCGAAGGTCGCCTCGTATTCGAGGCCGTGCCGCTCGCACATGCGCGCGGCGCGCGCGGGGCCCCACGCGTCGAGGGTGGGGAGCACGTGGTCGAGCAGCGCCTCCTCGCGCTGGTTGTGGGTCCACACGGTGACCTCGAGGGCCGCGAGGCGCTCGCGCAGGGCGGGCTGCAGCGTCGCCTCGCGCCGCGCCACCCGCTCGGCCAGGCCGAGGGTCTCGAGGGCCAGCGAGCGGATGTGCTGGTGCTCCCGAAGGAGCTCGCTACGAATCTCGGAGAGCCGCATGGTGGTCACCGTCTGCCTCCTGCGCGTGCGCACCCTACCGCTCTGCCACGCGCCTCTCGGCGCGCAAGCGCATAGCCCGCCGCAAAGAGAATCGCGCCGCGGCTCAGTTCGGGAGGTCGCGCCCGCCGCCGCCCTGAATCACCCGAAACCGCGGACCGCTCTCGCGCTTTCGCAACGGCGCCGCCGCGTCGCGCGAGGGTCGCGCGCCGGCGAACACCCACCCGACGGCGAAGCCCGCGAGGGCCGCCACGTCGACGCCCCCGCGCTGCCACGCGAGCTGCAGCGCCGTGAGCCCCACGCTGATGGCCAGCAGGCGCTCGCCGGTGAGCGTCACCTGGCCGAAGAGCGACATGCGCTCCTTCGCGTGCATGCGGCACCACGCGGCCAGGAGGGCCGTGTTGCCCGCCGCGGGCGAGAGGGTCATCCCTTGAAAGATCTTCGAACTCACGAGGCCCGCGAGCACCACCGCGACGCCGCCCGCCAGCGAGGCCGCCGCCACGAGGGCCACCGCGCGCCGCGCGCCCCACGCGCGCTCGATCGGCGACCCCGCGAACCAGAGCGCCACCACGGTGAACACCAGCCCCATCGCGTTCGCCGGGTCGTGCAGGAGCGCGTAGGTCACCACCTGCCACGCGTGGCCCCGCTGCACCACCGAGGCGGGCACCAGCGCCAGCGCCTCGAACACGCCCAGCGGGCCGCGCACCCCGCCGATGCCCGTGCCCTGCAAGAGCACCTCGAGCAGCCACACGACGCCGAACAGCGCCGCGAGCGTCTTCATCGCCCGCGCGAACCGCGGAATCTGCGCCTGTGCGTCACCCTCTCGCTCGTCCACGGCGCCACTCTATCAGCGCCTGCGAGGCCGTTGCACACCTCCCGCGCACAACACCGGTCGGGATTTCGCGGGGCGGGCGCCGCTCTGCGATTGACACCGCGGCGCGAGGGGCGATACGCGGTGAGTCGAAGACGTCGATGCATCACGTGATCTACACCTGGCTGGTCACGTTCCAGCACACGAGCGGCAGTGGCCCCGCGGCGCCCACCCTGAACACCCTCGACCTCATCGTGCACGCCACGAGGCCGGTCCAGGCGGTGCTCGCGATCCTGCTGATCTTCAGCGTCGCGTGCTGGTACATCATCGGCTTCAAGTGGCTCTTTCTGCGCCGGGCCTTCGAAGAGAACGAGTCGTTCCTTCGGGTGTTCGAAGAGACGCGGCAGCTCAACGTCGCCAACGACGCCGCCATGCAGCGCCCCCGCAGCCCCGTCGCGCAGCTCTACCGCGCCGGCTACGACGAGCTCCTCCGCGTGAAGGCCGCCGCCAGCAGCGACGACACCGGCGGCATCGAGAACATCGAGCGCGCCCTCCGCCGCGCCGCCTCGAAGCAAACCACCGTGCTCGAGAGCATGGTGCCCTTCCTCGCCACCACCGGCAGCACGGCCCCCTTCATCGGCCTCTTCGGCACGGTGTACGGCATCATGCACGCGTTCATCGCCCTGAGCGCCTCGCACGACACCAGCACCATCGACCGCGTGGGGCCCGGCATCGCCGAGGCGCTCTTCACCACCGCCGTGGGCCTCGTCGCCGCCATCCCCGCCGTGATCGGGTACAACTATTTCAACCGCCAGCTCCGCGTGCTCACCACCGAGATGGACATCTTCGCCAACGATTTTCTCAACATCGTTCGCCGGCACATTCTCAAGTAGTCGAAGACGGGCGCGATGGCTTTCTCCAGCGGCGGCAACCAGGGCGGTCCGGTCAGCGACATCAACGTCACGCCCCTCGTCGACGTGATGCTCGTGCTGCTGATCATCTTCATGGTCACGGCGCCCCTCGTCCAGGCTGGCATCAAGGTAGACCTCCCCAACGCCGAGGCGCCGCAGATGCCGGTCAACGAGACCAAGCTGCACATCACCATCGGCCACGAGGTCGCCACCGACCTG
>CANMAT010000244.1 GCA_947494865.1 Deltaproteobacteria bacterium | reverse complement strand
GGTAGACGGCGCGCAACCCTGCGCCAGCAGCGCCGACTGCGCCGACCCGGCGGCCCCCGTGTGCGACACCACCTCGCGCCGCTGCGTGCAGTGCACTCCCTCGTTCGACCGCTGCCCGCGCGGGCAGTACTGCAACCCCACCACGCTCGCGTGCGCCGACGGGTGCCGCGGCGACGACGATTGCATGCTCCCCTCGACGGGCGACGCGGGCGTCGCGCCCCGCTACTGCGACGTCGGGCGCCGCGTGTGCGTCGCCTGCCGCCGCGACGCCGAGTGCCCCAGCGGGCTCTTCTGCGCCGGGGGGGAGTGCGCCGCGGCGTGCTCGGCGACGCGCCCCTGCGCGGCGGGCCAGGCCTGCTGCGGCGGCGCGTGCGCCGACACGCGCGCCAACGCGGCCAACTGCGGCGCGTGCGGCGAGGTGTGCGCGCTGCCCAACGCTGTAGCAGTGTGCCGCGAGGGCGCGTGCGCCGTCGGCGCGTGCGCCGTGCCCTACGGAGACTGCGATGGCCGCGCCGCCAACGGGTGCGAGACCGACCTCCGCTCGACGGCGCAGTGCGGCGCCTGCGACCGCGCCTGCCCCGTGCGCCCCAACGCCGCGGCCACCTGCGACGGCGCGCGCGGCGCCTGCGGTTTCACTTGCAACCCCGGCTTCGCCGACTGCAACGGCCGCCCCGAAGACGGCTGCGAGGCCGACCTCGCGGCCGACGCCGCCCACTGCAACGGCTGCAGCAACCGCTGCGCGCTCCCCAACGCGACGCCGGCGTGCGTCGCGGGCCGCTGCGAGGTCACCGCGTGCGCGCCCGGTTGGGGCGACTGCGACACCGTCGCCTCCAACGGCTGCGAGGCCGACCTGCGCAGTGGGCTCACGCACTGCGGCGCATGCACGCGCGCCTGCTCCGCGGCGCCCAACACCGCGTCGGTGTGCGCCGAGGGCTCTTGTCGGACCGCCTGCGTCGCGGGCTTTGTCGACTGCAACGGCCGCGCAGACGACGGCTGCGAGGTCGACACGCGCGGCGACCTGGTCAACTGTGGCGCGTGCGGCGCGCTCTGCCGCCCCACCAACGCGACGGGCCGGTGCGCGTCCGGTGCGTGCGCCGTCGGGGCCTGCGCGGCGGGCTTCGCCGACTGCGACGGTCGTCCCGACAACGGCTGCGAGGTCGACCTCACGTCGTCGCTGCGCAGCTGCGGCGCGTGCGGCCGCGCCTGCGCCGCGGGCCAGGTCTGTCAATCTGGCGCGTGCATGATCGACTGCGGGCTCCTCGCGCGCTGCGGCGACACCTGCGCCGACCCGCGCACCGACGCCTCGCACTGCGGCGCGTGCGGCCGCGCGTGCCCGGCCGGGCAGAGCTGCGTCGCCGGCGCATGCACGATCGTGTGCCGCGCGCCGGAGACGCTCTGTGAGGGCGCGTGCGTGGTTACCGAGACCGACCGCGCCCACTGCGGTCGCTGCGGCAACGTGTGCCCCGCGCCGCTCAACGCGGCGGCCACGTGCTCGGCGGGCGCGTGCGGCGCTGCGTGCAACGCGGGCTTCGCCGAGTGCGACGGCATCGCGGCCAACGGATGCGAGGTGGCGCTAGGCGCCGACGCGCGCAACTGCGGCGGGTGCGGCGTCGCGTGCGCCTTCGCGAACGCAGCGGCGACGTGCGCCGCGGGCGCCTGCGCGATCGGCGCGTGCGCTGCGGGCTTCGCCAACTGCGACGGCAACGCCGCGAACGGCTGCGAGGCCGCCCTCGCGACCGACGCGCGCAACTGCGGTCGCTGCGGCGTCGCGTGCCCCACCACGTGCAGCGCAGGTGCCTGCGACCCGGTGGTCACCATCGATCGACCTACAGTGGTCAACACCCTGGCGGCGCCCGTCGCGGCGGTGGCGGGCACGCGCGCGGCGATGCTCGTCGACGCGGTCGGCGTCACGATCGCGCCGGGCACGCGCGTGCTCATTCATCAGACGCAGGGCCCCGCGGAGACGGCGGGCAACTACGAGTTCAACCGCGTCGTGGCGTCGGCGGGCGCGTCGCTCATGCTCGAGGCGACGCTTCGGTACTCGTACGCGACCGACGCGCGCAACGCGCACGCGCAGATCATCGCGGTGGCCCAGTACGACGACCTCTTCGTGGGCCCCACGGGCCAGCTCACCGCGCCCGAGTGGAACGGCCGCACCGGTGGGATCCTCGCCGTCGAGACCGCCCGGAGCCTCGTGGTGCAGGGCTCGATCACGATGAACGGGCGCGGGTTTCGCGGACCCACGCGCGACTGCACGACGAGAAACAACTGCCAGTACGGCTTTCGCGGCGAGTCGTGGACGGGGCCGAGCTCCCAGGGCGCTACGCCCAACGGCGGCGGCGGCGGCGGCGGCGGCCAGGGGCAAGACTGCGGCGCCGGCGGCGGCGGTGCTTACGGCCTCGGCGCGACGCGAGGCTCCAACGGCGATTGCAACGGCGACCCGGTGGCCGAGTGTGCGATGCAGTGCCCCAACGAGGGCGGCGCGGCGGGCGCGGCGGACGGAGCGAGCAACCCCTCGGGCACGCTCCACCTCGGGAGCGCGGGCGGCGAGGGCGGCGCCGACGAAGACGGCGGCTACCCCGGAGCGGGCGGTAACGGCGGCGGCATCATCTTTCTCCGCGTAGGTGGCGCGCTCACGCTCGTCGGGCCCGTCACTTCGAACGGCGTCGATGGGCTCAACGGCAATCAGTTCGCGTGCGGGGGCCGCGGCTGCGGCATGGGCGGCGGCGGCGGCGGCTCGGGCGGCGCGGTGCGTGTGATCGCGGCGCGTGCGGCGCTGGGCGCCTCGCTCGTCACGGCGCTGGGCGGCTCCGGCGGGCAGTGCACCTGCCGCACGCTCAACATCCGGCGCGCGCTGCCTGCGGGCGTAGGCGGAGCCGGCCGCGTGAGCGTGTCGGGCGCGATGATTTCGGGTACGACGGCGCCCGCCTACGAGCCGCTGTGACGCGCGGCGCAGCGTGCTTCGCGCGCCCGGTCGACGCCTTCGCGTCGCATGAAATGCGGTGTTTCAGAGGAGCCTGGTGTCCTATCGCGGTCACCATTGTATGACGTCGTCAGGAAGCCACCCCAACGCAGGCGAGTTCGCGCGCGGTTCGACGGTGTTCGCGCGTAGGGTGATCGACCGCTGCGTGCGTCGTGACCGCCTCGCCTCCGTGTTCGCGGCCCACGACAGCGAGCGCCCGCACGAGTGGTTCACCATCTGTTCCGTGCGCGGCGATCAGGTGACGCGCGCCGCTGGCGTCTCCGAGCGCTTCGGCCACGAGATGGGGCGCGTCCGCGACGTGCGCTCACCGTCGCTCGCCGAGGTGGTCGACTGGGAGTCCGACGGCGATGCACCCGTGGTGCTCTCCGCGATGCACCGCGGGCGCTCGCTGCGCGACGTCATCGCGAGCGAGCCCTTCCTCGGTGTCGAGGACGTGGCGCGCATCGTGGTAACGGTCGCCGAGGCGCTCACGGTGCTTCACCAGGCCCTGCCCTCGATCACCCACCTCGGCGTGTGCCCCGAGCGGGTTGTCGTCGGCGACGATGGCGGCGTGTGGCTCGAGGAGCCTGGATTCCTGCACGCGCTCATCAACTCTGGCTACCTCTCCACGCAGCAAGCCGTTGCGCACGCGCAGCCTGGGTACATCATCCCTGCGGAGCTCCTCGCGCCGCCGTCGCCCGCGGCCGACGTGTACCAGCTCGCGGTGCTCGCCTTCGAAGCGCTCACGGGGCAACTCCCCTTCGGCGCGGCCACGCAGGCCGACCTCCCTCTCGCGCTCCGCGCGCCGCTGCTTCCGTCAGCGTCGGCGCTTCGGCCGGGCGTGTTGCCCGACATCGACGACGTGTTCGACCGCGTGTGGCGCGGCGCGCTCCTGGGCGGCCACGACTCCGTGCTGGCCTTCGCGCGCGATCTCGCGCGCGTGCTCGGCGAAGACCGCAGCCTGCGCCCTACGTTTCCTGGCGAGGCGGCGCTCGACCCGGTCCGCCGCGGCGGGCGGGTCTCACCGGGCGCGCTCCTCGATGACGTCCGTCCTCGCCGCGTGTCGATCGTGCACGGCACCAGCGACGGGGTCGACACTGCCTTCGACGACATGCTCCGCGACGACGTCACCGACGTTCACGTCCCGCCCGTGATCGAGTTCACCCCTGCGGGGCTGCACCTCGAGCCCGCGATCGTTCTGGCGCTCGCCGCCTCGGCGCCTGTTGTCGACGTCACGTCGGTGAAGCCCACCCTCGTCGGCGCGACGGGCATCCGGCTCTCGACGCACCCCCCGCCGCCGCACGGCCCGACCGAACGCCGCGCCCTGCCGCGCCCGCCCGTCGAAGATCAGTCCACCCCGTCGGTCGGGTACGAGCGCATCAAGCTGCTCACTCATGAGGCCGAGCTCCTCAACGCCCCTGCCGCGAGGCCTGACACCGCACGCTCCTCCGACGTATCGCCCGACGCGACCTCACAAATCGAACAAGAGCTCCTGGAGGTTCTGCGACGGACTGGCTCGTCGGGGCGAAACGGCAGCGCGCCCCGCGCCCCGGCCGCGCAGGGCCCCGCGCAGCGCGCTCGCTCGCTCGATCCCAACACGATCGCGCCTCGCAAAGACGACGTGCCCCCGCCACCGACCAACACGACGCGCCCCTCTGCGACGCCGCTCCGCCCGAGGGCCCCGCAGACTGCTGAGGCGTCACACGCCAGCACGACGAGCACTGCGAAGCCCGCCGACATCCCGCCGCCGCCGCGACTGCCCTCCGACGCGCGCGCCATGTACGAGGGGAGCCAACCGCCGCCGCTGCCCCCATCCGGCCGAGCGAAGGCGATCGCTGCGTCGAGCCCGCCGGAGGTCTCGCTCGTCGAATCGCCCGCTGAAGAGTCCTCCGCGGAGCTCTCGATGCAAGACCTCGTCGAAGAGGTCATCCCAGCGCTCGCGCGGCACGGCACGGGCAGGCCCCCCGCACTCCCACACGCGGTCGCAGCCACCCTTCACGACGAGCATCACCCTTCGAGCGCAGACCGAACGCACCTCACAGGTTCGCCACTCCCTCCGCGCCCGTCGCCCCCGACGCCCCCTGCCGCGTCTCATCGCCCCGATGCGTTGCCTCCCCCCACGCGCCTCGCGTCTGTTGAGAGCGTTAGCGCGCCGCGCCCTCCGACACATGCGCGCGAAGCCGCTCCGTCGCCGCAGACGCCCCCCGCCATCGCAGGGGCGCCGCCGTCGGCGCCGATGCTGGCACACTCCGTCACGCCCACCGCTGGCCCCATGCCCGCCGCCCCGCGAGCGAGCGCAGCCCCCGAGTCCCTCGTCCGTCCTGCCCCCGAGCCCGCGCCGCAGAGTCCCGACCCGTCCTGGACGGTCGCCGCACACTTCCTGGGAACCTCTACAATCGTCGCGTCGCTCCTGGTCACCGCCGGGCTCGTCTACATGCGCTCGTCCCTCGAGTCACTGCGCGAAGAGGTCGCGCGCTACCGCGTCGAGGCGGTCGACGCAGGCGCGCCTGCGCTCTTCGCGCCGCCCGAGAGCGAGCCCGACGCCTCGCTGCCCGAGCTGCCCGACGTCGCCATCGTTCTCACGCCCGACGTCGTCGCGCCCGACGCCGACGCGTCGGTCACAGCCGTCGACGTGTCGCGCACCCTCCCCGCGCGCGCGCGCGCCGTAGCGGGCGACGCGGGCGCCGTCGGCGATGCAGACCCCACCGCGGTCCCGTCCGAGGCCGTGCGGGTGCGCCTCATGGGGCAGATGCGCTCGGGTATCAACGACTGCATCGAGGGCGTCGACAACCCGCGCATGGTGGTGATCAACGTGCGCTTCGATGGCGTCATGGGCCTCGTACAGCACGTGCGGCTCCATGGCATCTTCGCGGAGCCGCCGCTCGGCCCGTGCATCGAAGAGGTCGTGCGTCGCGCGCAAGTTACGCCCTTTACGGCGCCCGCATGGGAGACGGTGTTCCGCTTCCCCGTTCCACAGCCCCGCTGGCGCCCTCCCATGTGAGCGCGTAGCGCTACGGGCTCTGCCGTAGCGAGACGGCGGCGATCTTTCGACCGCCATCGGCGAACCACAAGATGCCGCGGTCGTCTTCGCTTGCGACGCGACAGATCGACTGCGACCAGTCGCACGACAGGTCGGCGCATCGCAGGCCCGCGAAGGATCCCAGGGCGGCGGTGCCCGCCCGCAGGAGCTCTCGACGCGCCGTGCGCTGCGGAGCGCCCCGCAGGGGCTGCCATGACTCCTGGTAGGTGATCGTCGCGAGGCTCGCGCCGACCGCCGACGAGAACTC
>CANMAT010000243.1 GCA_947494865.1 Deltaproteobacteria bacterium | reverse complement strand
GCATGCGCATGATGAACCAGTACCACCAGTACGTGAAGCACGAGGTGGTGCCCGCCGTTCGCAAAGACTGCGGCGACGAGGGCGTCGGGCTGTGGGCCGCGGGCGCCTCGATCGGGGCCTTCCACGCGGCGGCGATGGTGTGCCGCTTCCCCGATCTCTTTCACAAATCCATGGCGATGAGCGGCACCTACAACCTGTTGCGCTTCATCGGCGCGAAGGAGCCGTCGCCGGAGTTCTTCGTCTCGTCGCCCATTCACTTCGTGCCCACGCTGTCGGGCATGCACCTCGACCTCTTGCGCACCCGCGAGGTGCGCATCGCGTCGGGCGAGGGCAAGTGGGAAGACATCTCCGAGAGCTGGAACCTCGCGAACGTCCTCGGTCGCAAGGCGATCCCCAACTACGTCGACAACTGGGGCCCCGAGTGGCACCACGACTGGGTCACGTGGCGCGAGATGCTCCCCAAGCAGCTCGACGCGTGGACGAAGCCCGCGGCGTGACGTCGGGCCTCGCAGACGTCTCCCGCGAGATCGGCCGCGTGGTAGGGCCGACCGAGGGCCCCACGCTCATCGCCGTGGCGGGCGTGCACGGCAACGAGCCCGGCGGCGTTCTCGCCGCGCGCCGCGTGCTCGCGCGCCTCGAAGCGCTCCGCGGCGAGCTCCGCGGCGCGGTGGTGATGCTCGCGGGCAACGTCGAGGCCCTGCGCCAGGGTCGGCGCTACCTCGCGCGCGACCTCAACCGACGATGGAGCGACGCCGCCCTCGCGCTCCCCGCCGACGACCCCGAAGACGTAGAGCAGCGCGCGCTCGCCGGGGCCATCGAGGCCGCCGTGGCGCAGGCGCGCGGCGAGGTGTTCCTCGTCGACCTCCACACCACGAGCGCGCCCGGCGTGCCCTTCGTGATCTTCGGCGACACCGAGCGCCAGCGGCGCTTCGTGTTCGAGCTCCCGGTGCCTCTCCTGCTGGGTCTCGCGGCCCACATCGACGGCACCCTCTCGGAGTACTGGCGCCACCGCGGGCTCGTCACCCTCGCCATCGAGGGCGGGCAGCACGACGACCCGCGCGCGGTCGACAACCTCGCCGCGGCGCTGTGGGTCTCGCTCGCCTCGGCGGGCAACCTCGCGCATTCGAACGCGCCCGAGGTCGAGGCCGCGAAGCGACTCCTCGACACGCAGCGCGGCGCGCTCCCGCGCGTCATCGAGGTGCTCTCGCGCAGGGCCATCACCGCCGACGACCGCTTCGTGATGGAGCCCGGCTTCGCCAACCTCGCGCCCGCCCGCGAGGGGCAGCTCCTCGCCCGCGACCGCGACGGCGAGATCCGCGCGCCGCACGACGGCGTGGTGATTCTTCCGCTCTATCAAGCCCTGGGGAGCGACGGATACTTCTGGGGGCGCGCGCACGCCCACGGTTGATTCTGCGCGGTGTAGGGTCCACATCCGTCTCGCACGGGGAGATAAGAGCTTCCATGGCGATCGAGGTACTTCGGTGTCCCAACTGCGCGGCGCCGCTGCCCGCGGGTGCCCGCGGCGAGACGGTGTGCGCGTACTGCAACCACACGCTCCGGGGCGTTCCCGGTGTTGGTTCCCTGCGGTGGACGGGCCCCGAGGCGGGCCCCGACGACGGCCGCCCCCGCGTGCACGTCGAGGGGCGCACCTACGCGCTCCACGGGCTCATCGCGCGCGGCGAGGCGAGCGACGTGTTCCTCGCGCGGCGCGACGCGCGCATCACCGAGCAGGTGATCGTGAAGGTGCTCCGCGCGAAGTGTGACGGTGACCTCCTGGCGCGCGAGTGGCGCGTGCTCGCGGCCCTCCACGCCGACGACTCGCAGGGGGCCGACTACTTTCAGCGCCTCTTGCCGCAGCCCGTGGCGCACGGTCGGCTCACGGGCACGGGGCTCGACCCGCGGCCCGCGTCGGTGTTTCGCTGGCGCAGCGGCTTCGTCTACACCCTCGACGACGTGGCGCGCGCGCACCCGAGCGGCGTCGACCCGCGCGCCGCCGTGTGGATGTGGAAGCGCGTGCTCTCGATGCTCGGGTGGGTGCACCGCACGGGCTACGCGCACGGCGCCGTGGTGCCCGCGCACGTGCTCATTCACGCGCGGGATCACGGCGCGGCGCTCGCGGGCTGGTCGTGCGCGGTGCGGAGCGAGAAGCTCCCCGCGGTGGTGGCCTCGGCGCGCGCGTACTACCCCGAGGCCGCGTGGGCGCAGGGGCGGTCGGGCCCTGGCGTCGACCTCATCATGGCGGCGCGCACGATCGCGAAGACGCTCGGCGGCGACCCCGCGCAAGGTACGGTGCCCGCGTCGGTGCCCGACGCCCTCGCGCGGCTCGTGCGGGCGCAGGCGACGCGCTCGCCCGACGCCCCCGCCGACGACGCGTGGGAGCTCGAAGAGCAGGTCTCACGGGCGGGGCGCGAGGCCTTCGGGCCGCCGCGCTACGTGCCCTTCACCATGCCCGGCTGAGAGGGTCGGGTCACACAGGAGAGCGAACATGGGATACGGCGGTTACAGCCACGAGGCGCACGAGGCGATCACCAGGGCGCGCGCGGAACTCCCTCGCCAGCAGGTGTTTACGCAGAAGACCTGCCACCCGCTCATGAACCCGCACGGGCTCAAGCTGCGCGAGGCGCGCGACAGCCCCGCGCACCCCAACTCGGTGGGCGTGGTGTTCGCGCTCGACGTCACCGGCTCCATGGGGCAGATCCCCGAGCAGCTCGCCCGCAAGGAGCTGCCCACCTTCATGCAGACGCTGCTCGAGTGCGGCATCCCCGACCCGCAGGTGCTCTTCATGGCCGTGGGCGACGCCACGTGCGACCGCGCGCCGCTCCAGGTCGGCCAGTTCGAATCGGCGGCCCGCGAGATGGATCAGTGGCTCACCTGGAGCTACCTCGAGGGCGGCGGCGGCGCGCTCGGCACCGAGTCGTACGAGCTCGGGATCTACCTCGCCGCGCGCCACACCGCGATGGATTGCTGGGAGAAGCGCCAGCGCCGCGGCTACCTCTTCATGACCGGCGACGAGAACCCCTACCCCTACGTGAGCAAGAAGCAGGTGCACACGCTCGTGGGCACCGAGCTCGACGACGACATCCCCCTCGCGCGCATGATCGACGAGGTGCAGCGCACCTTCGAACCCTTCTTTCTCATCCCCGACCCCCCGCGTGCGAAGCGCTGCGAGCGCGCGTGGCGCGACGCCCTCGGCGACCACGTGGTGGTGATGGAGGAGCCCGGCGACACGTGCCTCGTCACCGCGGGCCTCATGGCGCTCTGCGAGGGCGCCGTGGCCGACCTCGACGCGCTCGCGAAGCGGCTGCGTGACAAGGGCGTCGACCCCAAGCGCGTGGGCGCCGTGGTGCGCGCCATCACGCCCTTCGCCGCCTCGCGCAGCCGCGACGGCGCGCCCGCGGCGAAGACGCAGGCGGGCGCCGTCCCGCAGGGCGACGGCGACAGCGGTCACCGGAGGTAGCGGCTCATCGTGGCGCGTCGCGAGGCGCACGTCGTGGTCGACCTCGGCTTCGGCGACGCGGGCAAAGGCACCCTCACCGACCACCTCGCGCGCGCGCGCGGCGCCCACACCGTGGTGCGCTTCAACGGCGGCGCGCAGGCCGGACACAACGTTGTAACCCCTGACGGCAGGCACCACACCTTCGCCCAGTTTGGCGCGGCGAGCTTCGTCGCGGGCGTTCGCACCTGGCTCTCGAAGCACGTGGTGGTTCACCCCACGGCGCTCCTCACCGAGGCGCGATACCTCTCGCGCGCAGGGGTGAGCGACCCGCTCGCGCGCGTCACGGTGAGCGCCGACGCGAAGGTGGTGACGCCCTTTCACCAGGCGGCCACGCGGCTGCGCGAGCTCGCCCGCGGCGACGCGCGCCACGGGAGCTGCGGCGTGGGCGTCGGCGAGGTGATGCGCGACGCCACGGAGCGCGGTGAGGCGCTGCGCGCGGGCGCCCTCGACGACGTGACGGCGCTGCGCCGGGAGCTCGCGCGGGTGCAGGCGCGCAAGCGCGACGAGCTCGACGACGTGCTGCGCGCGGTGGCGGGCCGCGACGAAGCGACGAACGACGTCGCAGCGCTCACCGAGCCCGCCGTGATCGACGCGTGGATCGACGCGCTCGCGCCCTGGCGCGCCGCGGTACACGTGGCCGACGAGGGCGCCTTCGCGCAGATGTTGGCGCGCGACGGGGCCGTGGTCTTCGAGGGCGCGCAGGGCGTTCTGCTCGACGAGTGGCGCGGCACGCACCCGCACACGACGTGGAGCACCTGCACCTTCGACAACGCGCTCGACCTCTTGCGCGCGCACGGCTACGCGGGCGAAACGCGGCGCTGGGGCGTGCTGCGCGCGTACGCGACGCGGCACGGGGCGGGGCCGTTTCCCACGGAGTCGCAGGCGCTCACGGCGCACCTCGACGAGCCCCACAACCCCGCGGGGGCGTGGCAGGGTGCCTTTCGGGCGGGCTGGAGCGACCGCGTGCTCGCGCGCTACGCGATGGCCGCGTGCGGCGGCGTCGACGCCCTCGCGATCACTCACATGGACCGCCTCGCGACCCTCCCCACGTGGCGCGTGTGCGAGCGCTACCGCGTGCGCGACGACGCCGCCGCGCTCTTCGACGATGGGTGTCGCACGGTGCGCCTCGGCCCGTGGCAAGACCTCGCGTACCAGGCGCGCGTGACGCAGGCGCTCATCGCCGCGGAGCCCGTGTACGATGAGGTTTCGAGCGATACGAACGCCTACGTCGAGGCGCTCGAAGCGTCGCTCGGGGCGCGCATTGCGATCACCTCGTGGGGGCCTCGCGCGGGCGACAAGCGCGTACGGTGAGCGTGGGTTTGTGCGGCGTTTGCTGGGCGGGGCAGAACGCTAGTGGAGCTCGTCGCCGAACACTTCGCTGGTCTGCGACGCCGTCACCGCGCGATCGAGCCAGCGATCGAGCGCAGCCGCCTCGGTACAGGTGAGCACACGCGCGCGCGTCGCCTCGTCGATCGCGAGGCCGCGGCGGTCGATCACGCGCAGCAACGCGCGGGCCTCGCCCTCGAGCCTGCCTTCGAGCTTGCCCTCGAGCTTGCCCTCGAGCTTGCCTTCGAGCTTGCCCTCGAGCTTGCCCTCGAGCCTGCCCTCGAGCTTGCCCTCGAGCTTGCCCTCGAGTTTGCCCTCGAGCTTGCCCTCGTTGCGCGCCTTGAGCTTTTCGCGGCGCTCGAACTCCTCGCGCAGATCGCGCATGAGCGGCCCCTCGGGAATCTTGCTGAAATCCATGAGCAGCTTCTCCCGGAGCTTCGCGCGAAGCCCCTCTCCGACCATGTTGATCATCCCGCGAACCAGCGCGTCTCGCAACGCGACGTCGCTCAGCGTGTTGGTGACCACGATGGCCCGCTTGACCAGCCGCGCCGCCGCGTCGCCCCGCTGTGTGTGCACCGCCCACGCGGCGAAGAGCGCCAGCTCGGGCCTCCCCGTGGCCAGCAGCACCTCGGCCTCGGCGCGCGTGAGGCACACCACCCGCGGCGTGAGCGAGAGCCGCGTGCCATGCGGCCCCTCCACCGTCGCCACGGCGCCCGCCCAACGCGCCACCGAGCGCGCGTGCGTGACCACGAACACGTCGCCCATCACGCCGCGACGATCGTGCAGGGTCGCCGCCGCGAGCAGCCATCGGCGCCCCTTCGTGGCGTCGTCGTCGCGCTGAAGCTCCACCACCACCCACGGGCCCACCTCGTCGCGCGCGAGCAGCACGTCGACGGTGACCGTGCCCGGGTCGACGACGCGCGCCGACGCGTCGAGCGCGCGCGCGCCATCGGGGAGGGCGCCCTGATTCATCGCGCGGAGCAGCGCGTCGAACCACATGGGGTGCGATCGAATGAGCTCCACCATCGTCTCGTGTGCGGCCCCGGGCATGGCCCGCGAGCTACGTGAAGGTGGGTGCGAGCGCAACCCGCGACGCGACCGCGATGGACATTGTCAGACCGCGCAGCTCACCGTTGCACGCCGAGCACCGCGTCGGGAAACAGACACCCCGGCGCATCGGGGTCGGCCTCACAGGCCCCCGGCTCCGTCTCGCGCAGCGCGTCGAGCGCGCGCAGCATGGCCCCGTACGAGGTCGCCCCACGCACCGAGAGCAGCACCCGACGCGACCCGCGCGCCTCGTCGGGCCACGCCGCGCGAATCGCCTGCATGCAGCGCGCGAGGGCCGTCGCGTCGCCCCGCTCGCGCTCCGCGCCGACATCGGGAACGGTCATCGCTTCGGCGCCGACCGCGCGACACCCGAGCTGCACGGAGCCCCGG
>CANMAT010000242.1 GCA_947494865.1 Deltaproteobacteria bacterium | reverse complement strand
GGGCCTCGGCGACGACACCGACACGCTCACCACGCCGACGCGCCCGGGCGTTACGCCGCCGGGCGCACTGGCGCCCATTCAAGCAGGCAGCTCGCTCGCGGGCTCACTGGGCGACGTGCGCGACTTCTCCGTCGACAACGTCGAGGTGCGCATCGACAGCGGCGGCCGCCAGGTGCGCCTCGACACCGTCAACGGCCCCGGCGCAACCTGGCTGATGACGCAGTTCACCTTTCGCGTACCGCTCAGCGACCCGTCGTGGACGACGACACCGCTGCAGACCTTCACGCTCGGGGCGTCGTCGTCGTCGGGGCTCACGAGCGCCATCGCGTGCGTGGGCCCGCGGCGCGGCATGTACACCTACGACGGCAGCCCGAGCCGCGTGACCGTTCACGTCGAGCAGGGCGAGGCGCCGGGCTCGCGCGTCGTCACCTTCGCCCAGTACTGGAACGACGGCGCCCACGTCGTCACGGGCTCGTTCGAGTACCTCCCCCGCTGACTCGCCGCTCACTCACCCTTCATGCGCATCTCCTCGCCACGTAGCGCCGTCGTCGCGCTCGCGCTCGCGGGCTGCGGCGGCAACGTGATCGTCGGTGTGAGCCTCGACGGCGCTGCCACCGATTCGCCCGTCGTCGACGCGCCCCTCACCGACACGTCGCGCTGTTTGGGCTCGCAGCTCCGCTGCGGCGGGCGCTGCGTCGACACGCGCGTGAGCCCGTTTCACTGCGGCGCGTGCGGCGTCGCGTGCGCGAGCGGCGGCGAGTGCTTCGACGGAGCGTGCGTGCGGGCCTGCGTGGCGCCGTCGCTCCAGTGCGGAGCCGCGTGCGTCGACCCGTCGACCGATGTTGCCAACTGCGGCGCCTGCGGTCGCGCGTGCCCGCCGGGGGCCACGTGTCGCGCGGGTCGGTGCCGCGCGCCCACCGACGTCACGTACGCGGTGCAGCGCGACGCGCTCGCCTCCGCGTCGTGGGTCGACGCGTGCAACGTTCCCGGTAGCGTGAGCATGGTGCCGAGCATCG
The DNA here is from genome assembly GCA_947494865.1 of Deltaproteobacteria bacterium. Classification (GTDB taxonomy): domain Bacteria; phylum Myxococcota_A; class Polyangia; order Polyangiales; genus CAISKJ01. The sequence continues at coordinate 5,259 of CANMAT010000242.1, read as the reverse complement.
ACGACGCGTCGTCGCTCACGCGACTGCCCTTCGCGTTTCCGTTCTGGGGCACGGTGATGCCCGCGGGCTCGCCGGTGAACGTGTGCTCCAACGGGTGGATCGGCCTCGACGGGCTCATGAACAACGCGCTCAGCGGCACGGTGCCGAGCGAGGCTTCGCCCGACGGCGTGGTCGCGGGCTTCTGGTCTGACATCGTCACGGGCCCGTCGGGCGTTTGCGTCGCCACCGTGGGCGCCGCGCCGATGCGACGGGTTGCGTACGAGTGGCACGACGTGACCTTCTTCGGCGCCCGCGACGTGCGCGCGACCTTCGAAGCGGTGCTGCACGAGACGGGACTCATCGAGCTCCTCTACCGCGAGGTGCCCTCGGGCCGGGGCGCGACGGCGGGCATCGAGAGCCTCGACGGAAGTGACGGCGTGTCGCTGTGTGGATCGTCGACGGGGCCGTGCGCCGTCGCGGCGGGCACGCGCGTGCGCTTCACGCCCTCGCGCTGATCGCGCTCAGCCGCCGACGGGCTCGAGCTTGTCTTGCGTCTTCGTGTCGAAGTCGCTCGCGTCGTGGCGCTCGCGCAGCTGCGTCTCGGGCCTGCCGAACACGCGATTGACCATGCGCCCGCGCTTCACGGCGGGGCGCTCGGCGAGCTCGTTCGTCCACCGCACCACGTGGGTGTAGCTCGCAGTCTGCAGAAACTCCGCGGCGTCGTACACGTGGTCCGCAACGAGCGCGCCGTACCACGGCCAGATGGCCATGTCGGCGATGGTGTACTCGTCGCCCGCCATGTACCGGTGCTCGGCGAGGTGGCGGTCGAGCACGTCGAGCTGACGCTTCACCTCCATGGCAAAGCGATCGATGCAGTACTCGATCTTGACCGGCGCGTAGGCGTAGAAGTGGCCGAAGCCGCCGCCGAGGTAGGGCGCGGCGCCCATCTGCCAGAAGAGCCACGAGAGGCACGCGGCGCGCTTCTGCGGGTCGGTGGGAACGAACGCGCCGAACCGCTCGGCGAGGTAGAGGAGAATGGCGCCCGACTCGAACACGCGCGTCGGCGTCGCGGCGCTGTGATCGACGAGGGCGGGGATCTTCGAGTTGGGGTTGGCCTCGACGAAGCCGCTGCCAAACTGGTCGCCCTTGCCGATGTCGATGAGCCACGCGTCGTACTCGGCGCCCGTGTGGCCGAGGGCGAGCAGCTCCTCGAGCATCACGGTCACCTTCACCCCGTTGGGCGTGCCGAGGGAGTAGAGCTGCAGCGGGTGGCGCCCCACGGGGAGGGCCTTCTCGTGCGTGGGGCCCGCGACGGGGCGGTTGATGTTCGCGAAGCGTCCGCCGTTGGGGGCGGAGGGGGTCCATACCTTGGGCGGCACGTAGTCGCTCATCGTGGGGCTCTTTCGGGGTAGCGGTCGGTGCGCGTTGTACCGCGATACCGCGCCGTCGAGGAGCGCTCAGGGCCAGGCGATCACGGCGGCCTCGCCGTGGCGCGCGATGGCCCGCCGGAGGTTGGCGAGGAGGGCCTGGCGGCGGCCCTCATAGCCCTCCCACACCGACGACGACACCAGGGGCATCTCGCGCGCCATGGGGTCGCTCTGGAGCGACGCGCGAATGTCCGCCGCGGTCACCCGCTGAATGGATTCGTAGAGGTAGCGCGGCACGCGGCGGATCACGTCGGGCGACATGATGTTGTTGATCACGTTGGGCGCCCAGCCCGCGTCGTTGTCGCGAAACACGAGGTTGTTGTGCTCGTCGACGGCGATGTTGCAGCAGTTCCAGCGGTCGTAGTTGGCGGCGAGGTAGTCGAACACAAGCACCTCGGTCACCTGCCGCGCGCGCTCCCGCGACGCCTCCGGGATCACGTTGGCGGGGTTCATCCAGCGCACCCACTCTTGCCGCCCGGGGCCGCGGTGCATCTCCGCGCGCTCGAGCACGGGCACCCACGCGCTCGCCGAGCCGAGCACCATGCCCCGGCGGTCGGACACGAGGTTCACCCCGCGCGCCCAGCGCCCGAACACACTGAGCGGAACGCGACGCCCCACCGTCGGCGGCACCCGGTTGTCGATGCCCAGGAGGCGGGCCAGGTGGTACGAGGTCACCTCGCGCTTCCAGAAGCTCTCCTGCCCCGGGCGCTCGGGCTGAAAGCTCACCTCGATGCCGTCACCGAGGTCGAGGCGAAACACGAAGAGCGTGCTGTGAAAGCGCTCCATGACGCGCACCACGGGCCGCGTCGCCATCTCGCGCAGCCAGTCGTCTTCGGCGCGCCCGAGGTAGGTGCGAACGCCCGCCGCGGCGGGGACCACTGCGGCCACGGGTGCGCTCGCGTCGGCCACCGGCGGCGGGCTCGCGTCGGCCGCGGGCGGGCTCGCGGCGTCAGCGACGGGCGCCGCCTCGGGCGTGCTGCGCGCGACGACCTGGGGCGCAGAGCAGGCCACGCTCGCGGCGACGAGGGCGACCCACGAGACACAATCGAGAATGCGCATGGAGGGGGCCGAGAGGGTGTGACAGATGCGGCTCGGGACACAAGATTCCGACCATCGTCGGGATTTCGTCCCGGCCGCGCCTACGCGGGCGGCGCGCTCCGGCGGTCGCGCACGACGGCGAGTTCGCGCTCGAGGGCGTCGAGGTCCGGCGGCTTGGCGAGGTGTACGTCGAAGCCCGCCTCGCGCGACCGGCGCCGCGCTTCGTCGTTGGCGTACCCCGAGAGCGCGATGAGGCGCACGCCCTCGAAGCTCGGGTCGGAGCGGAGCGCGCGCGCCACGGCGTAGCCGTCGAGCTCGCCGGGGAGGCCCAGGTCGGAGACCACCGCGTCGGGGCGAAACGACCGCGCGACCTCGAGCGCCGCGGCGCCGTCGAAGGCGACCTCGACCGTGTAGCCAAGGAGCACGAGCAGGTCGCGCAGCGTCTCGGCCGCGTCGCGGTTGTCTTCCACGACGAGCACGCCGACGCCGGGCCGCCGCGGCGCGCGCGGCTGCGGGGGCGCCTCAACGGCTTCGTAGCGCGAGCGCGCGAGGGGGATGTGCAGGGTGAAGGTCGCGCCGCGGCCGGGGCCGTCGCTCTGGGCCTCGACGTCGCCGCCGTGGAGGCCCGCGAGGCCGCGGGTGAGGGCGAGGCCCAGCCCGAGGCCGCCCTTGGAGCGGGCGATGTCTTGCTGCGCCTGGCTGAAGGGGTCGAAGAGGCGCGCGAGGAGCTCGGGCTCGATGCCCACGCCCGTGTCGATGACGCGCAGCGCGGCGCGCTCGCTGGCGCGCTCGACGTCGACGCACACCTCGACGCGGCCGCCGCGGGGGGTGAACCGCCCCGCGTTGTGCAAGAGGTTGGCGATCATCTGGGCGAGGCGCACGGGATCGCCCTCGACCCACGCGGGTTGGCCGGAGCCTGTGAACGCGAGCGTGAGGCCTTCGGACTCGAGGTTCGCGCGGTAGTCGTCGGCGGTCTGCCGCGCGATGGCCGCGAGGTCGCAGACCTCGCGCTGGAGGGCGAGCTTGCCGCGCGCGATGCGCGACACGTCGAGGAGGTCGTCGATGAGGCGGGCCATGTGGGTCACCTGACGGTCGATGACGTCGCGCGCGCGGGTGACCCGCGCGTCTGTCGGCCCCAGGAGCTTGAGAATCTGTACGGCGTTGCGCACGGGCGCGAGCGGGTTGCGCAGCTCGTGGGCCAGAATGGCGATGAAGTCATCCTTGCGGCGGTCGGCCTCGCGGAGGGCCTCCACGGAGGCGCGCCGCTCCGTCGCGTCGCGAAAGAGGAGGGCCACGCGGCGCAGCTCGGGGGCGCCCACCCGCATCGCCTCGACTTCGAACCACCGGCCCATGGCGGGCTCGTGGCGCTCGAAGCGGGCGGTCTCGCCGGTGCGCGCGACGCGGCCGTAGGTCTCGTACCAGAACTCGTCGAGCTCGGGCACGAGGGAGCGCGCGGTCTTGCCCTCGGCGTCGACGAGGCCCGTCTGCCGCGCGAAGCTCGCGTTGAGCTCGATGAAGCGGTAGTCGACCGCGCGCTCGTCCGCGGCGTCGAAGAACACCTCGATGATGCAGAACCCGTCGTCGATCGACTCGAGCAGGGCGCGGTAGCGCTCGTCGGATTCGCGGAGGCGCTCCGTGGTCTCGATGCTCCGCGTCACGTCGAGGGCGATGCCCGGAAAGGTCGTCGGGCGCGCGTTGGCGCCGAGCTCGACGAGGCCCCGCGCGTGCAGCCACCGCACGCCGCCCGCGAGGAGCATCACGCGGTACACCTCGTCGTAGGCGCCGCCCTCGGCGACCACGCGCGCGATCGAGGCCTCGACGCGCGGCCGATCGCCGGGGTGAATGCGCGCGAGGTACGGCGCGAGCGACACGGTGTCGTCGAGGGTGTCGAACTCGAAGAGGCGCACGAGGTTGCGGTCGCCGACGAGCTCGTCGCGCAGCGGATCCCAAAACCAGATGCCGACATCGTTCGCGGTGAGCACCGCGCGCAGCCGGCCGTTGGCCAGGGTGAGCTCGTGCGCGACGCGCTTCTGCGCGGTGATGTCGCGGGTTACGGTCGCGTAGCACCACGGCGCGTCGGTGTCGGGGTCGCGCAGCAAGAAGGTGGAGCAGAAGGCCTCGACGAGGCACCCGCTGGCCACGTTCACGAGCTGGATCTCGCCCTCCCAGATGCCACGGTCGCGCACGGCCTCGGCCACGGTGGTGCGAAAGAACTCGCGCGAGCCCTCGGCGAGGTAGCGCGCGAAGGGCGTCGCGCCCACGTCGTCGTCGGGGCCGACGCCGACCATCCGTCGGCCGCCGGGATTCATGTACGTGAGGCGCCCGTCGAGGTCGGCGGCGGCGACGAAATCCCCGCTGTGCTCCACGAGCTCGAGGAGCATGCGGCGCTCGCGGTCGGCCAGCGTTACGCGGTCGACGTGTCCCGGCGGCCGCGACGCGCGACGCGCCGAGAGGCGACGGGCGCGCGCGTCTTCGATCGCGTCGAGGAGGCCGTCCGACGTGAGGCCCTCGAGGGCCACGACCTCCATCGCGCCCGCGCGCAGCGCCGCGCGGCGGAGCGAAGGGTCTACACCGCCGACGGTCACCACGACGACGGCGGTCGAGCGGTCGTCGGCAGCGAGCCACACGAGCGCGTCGGCCTCGGGCGGCGCGTGGGCCACGAGCGCGCACGCGGGCGCCTCGTCGCCGCCGCTCGCGGGCGCCACGCGCACGCGATCGCCCAACAACCCCTGCAGCGCGGCGGCGACAGGGGAGGGGGCCTCGAGGGAGATCAACGCACGAAGGAGCGGCATGGTGTTCTTGGGGGGGGGCGCGC
>CANMAT010000241.1 GCA_947494865.1 Deltaproteobacteria bacterium | reverse complement strand
GCGGAGCGATGCGCTCATGGTCCGTTCGCGCCGGGCAACTGCCCGGCGCGAAGACCCTGTAGTTGCCCGGCGGTGACGCCGCGGGACGCGGCAAACCCCGGCACCGTGCGCTTGCGCGCAAGTCCGAGAGAATCTCGGGGCACGACGAGGGTTTACCCGCCAGGTCAACCAGAGAGCTATGCTGTAAGGTGTTTTCGAAAGATGAGACCGGCGCTTAGGGGGTGAACCTCGACCGGGAGAAGTCCTTCGATCGGGTGAACCATCCGCGCTCGATGGCGCGGCTCCAGCGGGTCATCTCTCTCCGCTGCTGAGCAACGTCGCGCTGGGCGCGCTCGACACCGCGAGCGTCCCGCGCGGGGGCAGCCCCACGCGCTGCGTGATGATCACGGGCCGCGCGCCCGGCGTCGCGTCGGGGTTGGCCGCGTGGATGCGCACCACGTCGCCCTGGCGCGTCACCGACACGTGCCGCGGGCCCTCGTCGAGCGTCTCGATCACCGCGACCGCGAGGGCGCCGCGCACGAAATCGCTCGCCCCGCGCTCGGCCGCGGTGGGCGCGCGCACGGCCGTGGCCGCGCCGAAGTCGATGCGTCGCATCGTGGCCCCTTCGAAGCGAAGCGCAGCGTTGAGGGCGCTCACCGCGGTGCCGTCGCGCACGGCGCCTTCGAGCGCCCAGCGGAGGCGCGTCTCCGTGGGGGCGCTCACGGGCTCGCCGGGCGCGACGGGCAGCGCCTCCTCGCGCCGCGCGAGGGGGCCCGCGAGGCGCGCGGTGACGTCGCCAGGCACCGCGACGCGGCCCACCACCGCGTCGGGCTCTCCGGGGTGTGCGCAGGCCCGCGACACGCGCACGCAGCCGGCGCGCAGCACCGTCCACGCGTCGCCGTCGCGCGCGAGGCTGAAGCTCGCGGGCTCGGGCAGGTCGCACTGCACCGTGCGCACCGCGCTCACCACGCGGGGGGCGCCGCCGCGGAGCGCGTCACGCAGCATCGGGGGCGACACCTCGCGGCACGCGCCGCGGGCGCCGACGTTCACGAGGTCGCGCCGCGCGCCGTCGGGGGCGCGCAGGGTGAGCATCAGCCACGCGAAATCGTCGCGGCCGAGGCCGTCGTCGAGGGCCACCAGGTCCCACGCGACGAGGGGCCCGCTCGACGGGTCCGGCGCGGGCGGAACGACCGCCCCCCCGTGCCCCGGAATCATCGCGAGCGAAGGGGCTTCGGGCGTGGGCGAGGCGAGCGGCGGGGCCATCACGCGACGCGCCGCGACGACGGGCCGCGGCCGCGCGGGCGCCTCCTTGCGACACGCAACAGCGAGCAGGGCGAGCACGAGGAGCGAGCGCGTCATGGCGGGGTCTCCGTGAGGGGCATCGCCTCCGCGGCGAACACCGTTTCGAAGTGCGCAACGGCCCTGCGCGCGAGACGCTCGACGCTCGGAACACCCTTTACACCCAGCGATTCGAGCGAGGTGACGGGGTACTCTTTGATGCCGCAGGGCACGATGAGGTCGAAGTCGGCGAGGCGCGTGGTGACGTTGAGCGCGAAGCCGTGGAGGGTGACCCAGCGCGAGATCTTCACGCCGATGGCGCCCACCTTGGCGGGGTTGGTGGCGCGCTCGTCGCCGGGCCATTCGTGCGGCGCGTCGAGGTCGATCCACGCGCCGATGTATTTGTCTCGGCCCCCCGCGCCGAGGCCGTAGTCACTGCACAGCAGACCCATCACGCGCACGAGGTCTTTCACGTAGCGGCGCACGTCGCAGCGGTCGGGCTCGAGCGAGAAGATGGGGTACGCCACGAGCTGCCCGGGGCCGTGGTAGGTGACGTCGCCGCCGCGCTCGGTCTCGACCACCGCGATGCCGCGGGCCTCGAGAAACGCTCGCGGCGCGACCACGTTCGAGGCGTGCGCGCCGCGCCCGAGGGTGACCACGGCGTCGTGCTCGACGAGGAGCAGCGTGTCGGGGATCTCGCCCGCGATGCGCCGCTCTTGCAGGGTCTTCTGGAGCGCGTGCACGGGCTCGTAGGGCCGACGCCCGAGCCACACGGGGAGAAAGGTTCTCATCGGATCTCTCGACGGGAGACGGTGGGACTCTCGATCCCCGCGGGAACAGCGTCGGTCAGCCGACTTCGACGGTGCGCACGCGCAGCTCGGCGAGCTGCTCGGGGCTCACGTGGTTGGGCGCGTCGGTCATGAGGTCGGTGCCCTTCTGCGTCTTGGGGAACGCCACCACGTCGCGGATGCTCTCGACGCCCGCGAGGAGCATCACGAGGCGGTCCATGCCGAGGGCGATGCCGCCGTGCGGGGGCGCGCCGTACCGCAGCGCTTCGAGCAGAAAGCCGAACTTGGCCTTCGCGTCGTCGTCGCCGATGCCGAGCGCGCGAAACACCTTCGCCTGCACCTCGGGGTCGTGGAGGCGCACCGAGCCGCCGCCGATCTCGAAGCCGTTGAGCACGAGGTCGTAGCGGTAACAGAGCACGCGGCCCGGGTCGCTCTCGAGGTGCTGCACGCAGTCGTCGTGGGGGCGCGTAAAGGCGTGGTGTGCGGCCACCCAGCGGTCGTCTTTCTCGTCGTATTCGAAGAGCGGCGGGTCGACCACCCACAGAAACTGGTAATCCCCCTTGGTGCCGTACTCGGGAATGAACCCGAGCTTGCGCCCGAGGTGCAGCCGCAGGTTGGCCATGACGGTGTGCACCATCGCGGTGCTGCCAAACTGAAAGATGATCATGTCGCCCGGCTTCACGCCGAGGGCGCTGTTCACCGCGGCGCGAAACTCTGCGGTGATGGTCTTGGAGAAGGGCGACTGCGTCCACGTGCCGTCGTCGGCCACCTTGGCGCGCGCGAGCCCTTTGGCCCCCATGCCCTTCACGTACTCCTCGAGCTTGTCGGTCTCGGCGCGCGAGAGCGGCGCGCTGGCGGGCACCACCATCGCCTTCACGATGCGGCGCGGCAGCTCGCGGCGGTCTTCGCCGCGGAGGTACGCCTCGGCGATCTCGGCGAGCATGGGCACCCCTCCGCCCTTGTGCTCGATCGTGAGGGCGGTGAGGTCCGTGTGCTCCATGCCGAAGCGCAGGTCGGGCTTGTCGTTGCCGAAGCGCCGCATCGACTCGTCGAAGGGCATGCGCGGAAAATGTCCGTCGGGGAAGCGCTCGTGGAGGTCGATCCCGAGCGCCTCCTTCCAGACCTTGAACACGAGCCCCTCGACCAGGCGAAAGATGTCCTCCTGGTTGATGAACGACATCTCGATGTCGATCTGGGTGAACTCGGGCTGCCGGTCGACGCGAAGGTCCTCGTCGCGAAAGCACTTCACGATCTGAAAGTAGCGGTCGAAGCCGGCCACCATGTAAAGCTGCTTGAAGAGCTGCGGGCTCTCGGCGAGCGCGTAGAACTTGTTGGCGTGCAGGCGCGAGGGCACGAGAAAGTTTCGCGCGCCGCCGGGCGTGTACTTCACCAGCACGGGCGTCTCGAGCTCGAGAAAGCGGTTGCCCGTGAGGTAGCTCCGCACCGCTTGATTGATCTTCGAGCGGGTGATGAACACCTTCTGGAGCTTGGGGCGACGCAGGTCGAGGTAGCGGTACTGGAGCCGCTTCTCCTCGCCCGTGGCGGTCTCGTCTTCGATCTCGAAGGGCGGCGTCTCCGAGCGGTTGAAGATCACCGCCTCGTGCACGATCACCTCGACCTCGCCGGTGGCGAGGTTGGTGTTGTGCGCCGAGACCATCTCGTTCTTCTTCTTCGAGTGCTGCATCCCGCGGTCGCGCACCACGCCGCGGACGCCCACGGCGTACTCGTGGCGCATCTCGTTGGCGAGCGCGTGCGAGTCGGCGAAATCGGGGTCGAACACCACCTGCGTGATGCCCTCGCGGTCGCGGAGGTCGATGAAGCGAAGACCGCCGAAGTCGCGGTAGTACTGCACCCACCCGAACAGCACGACCTCTTTGCCGATGTCGCCCGCGCGCAGCTCACCGCAGGTGTGCGTGCGCTTCAGCTCGTCGATAAACCTGGCCACGAGATTTCTCCTTCAATCCGCGCGCTCGAACCGATCTCCGACGCCGCGCGGGGCGCGAACCGTATCACAGCCTACAATCTCCGCGGGAGCGTGAACCAGAACGCGCTCCCTCCGCCCTCGCGCGCCTCGACGCCCACGTGGCCTCCGTGCGACTCGACGATGGCGCGCACGATGGCGAGCCCCAGGCCCGTGCCTCCGGTGTCGCGCGCGGTGGTGAAGAAGCGGTCCCACACGCGGGCGCGGTTGGCCTCCGAGACGCCCGCCCCCTCGTCGCGCACCGTCGTGTGAAACGCGTGAGCGTCGCCCTCGACGCGCACCGTGATGGGCGCCCCCGCGGGCGAGAAGCGCGCGGCGTTGTCGAGGAGGTTCGTGAGCACCGTCTCCACCTGCTCGGGCGCGGCGCGCAGGTGCTCGAAGGCCGCGTTCCACACGAGGGTTGCGCCGGGGTAGCGCGCCACCACGGAGGCGACGAGGGCGCGGTACTCGAGGGGCACGCGGGCCTCGGGCCGCGACTCGATGCGCGAGAGTTCCAACAGCCGCGTGACGAGCCGCGAGAGGCGCTCGGCGTCTTCGAGAATGTTGCCGAGGAAGCGGTCGCGCGCGACAGGGTCGTCGGCGGCTCCGTCGCGCAACAGCTCGGCGGCGCCGCGCATCGACGCGATGGGCGTCTTGAACTCGTGCGACACGTTGGCCGCGAGCTCGGAGATGTACGCGAGGCGCGCGTCGAGGGCGCGGGCCATGGCGTCGAAGTCGCGCGCGAGCTCGCCGATCTCGTCGCGCCCCTGGAGGTTGAGCGCCACGCCGCGCTCGCCCGCCGCGATGCGCCCCGCGGCCTCGGTGAGCCTGCGCAGCGGGCGCGAGATGGTGAGCGCGAGAAACACCGCCACGAGCGCGCCCACCACCAGCGACACGAAGGCCACCCGAATGAGCGCGTTGCGGATCCAGTAGAGCGAGAGCAGCACGGGGTACGTGGTGCGCGACACGTACACGACCCCGACGGGGGGAGCCGTCGCGTCGGGGCGAATGGGCTCGGCGACGAAGAGCCGCACGCCGCGGAGGTTGGGCACGTGGCGGGTGTACGTCCCGGGCTGGCCGCGGAGGGCGACGGCGACCTCGGGGCGGTCGGCGAAGCGGCCGTCGGCGGGGGCTGCGTCGGGCACCGCGACGCGGCGGCGCGCGCGAAAATCGAGCGACGCGGGCAGAAGCTGGCGACCCTCGGTGCGCACGTCGACCTCTTCGGGCCCGGTGTCGAACACCACGCGCCCGGCGCCGTCGAGCACGCGCACCTGGGCGCGCAGCCGGGCCGCCGCCACGCGCGCGCCCGCCGCGAGGGCAGGGGGCGCGAGCTCACCCGGCGGCGCGTTCGAGACCGTGGCCGCGAGGGTGGTCGCGAGGGCCACCATGCCCTCCTCCTCGCTGCGCAAGAGCTCGCGCTCGTAGGTGCGCGCGAAGGAGATCCCCGCGATGGGGACGATCACCAGGAAGGCGTTTACGAGCAGGAGGCGCGTTCGTATGGCGTGCAGCTCGCGACGCCAGCGCGCGGGCGGTGGGCTCTCCATGCGCGCGAGGGTACGCCAACGGGCGCGGCGCGAGGGCTTGACACCACCCCGCGCATGATTGCCCACTCGCGCGCCGCGCCATGACGGACCTCGAGTCGATCACCACCTGGGTCTCGTCGCTCGACGGGGTCGTCGTGCTCGCGCTGGGCTTCGCGTTCATCGCCGCCGCCGCGTGGCGCCTCTCGCGCGAAGACCCCGCGTGGGTGCGCGCGCTGCTCGGGGTGATCACCGCCGCGGGCGTCGCCGTGCGGCTCCTCCTCTCGGTCGACGCGCCCATGAACGCGTGGGCCTACCAGCGCCGGCTCCCCATCGCGCTCATGGTGTACGAGGGCCCGTCGCTCCGCTGGCTCACCGCGGCGTGGCACGGCTTCACGCCCTACCTCACCGACGTGATCGCGGGCACCAACCTCGCCCTCGCGGCGGTCACCCCGCTGGTGTTCTTCAGCCACGCCCGCTACCTCCTCAAAGACGCGCGCGCCGCCCTCGCCGCGGCCTTCTTCATCGCGCTCCTGCCCCTCCACGTGCGCTTCTCGCGCAGCGACGTGCAGTTCATCTTCTCGCTGGTCACCTCGTCGATGACCTTCGTGGTGCTCTACGGCGCCCTCAGCGACACCTCCGAGCGCTGGCGCCGGCTCTGCTTCGCGCTCCTGCCGCTCCTGTGCGGCGCCACCTACTTCGCGCGCCCCGAGAACATCTCCTTCGCCGTCCTCGACGCCGGCGCCCTCTTG
>CANMAT010000240.1 GCA_947494865.1 Deltaproteobacteria bacterium | reverse complement strand
GGTCGTACGCGATGCGCCGACGCTCCTCCTCTTGCGCGAAGACCACCTTCTCGACCATGCGCGCCAGCGCCTCCTCGTGGGAGGATTTCTCGCGCCACGCGCGGAGCACCGTGTACGCGGCGGCGAGCACCACGGCCACCTGGAGCGCGTGCACCACCACCGCGAAGGGCGTCAGCACCCCGCGCGGCGCCTCGATGAAGCGCACCTCGATGGCCTCGTAGGCGGCCATGGCCACGAAGGTGAGCGCCAGCGCGGCGTCTTGCGCGCGTCGCAGGGGCGGTGCGGTGTGTGGCTTCGGCGCGATCACAGGCGTTCGGCGGGCCCGACGGAGTCTGCCATCGGGCGCGCGCGGACGAGAAGCGTTCTCGCGCACGCCCTGCGACGCTTCGTCGTTCGCTGTTGATTGGTGAGCCGTGGCGGGCCCGGGCGGCCCCTTTCACAGCACATCGCGCGTACCCTCAGGGCGCCGCCACGCATCCCCCTTCGAGAGAGCCACCGCCCCGATGATCTCCCCCGTGTACCGCTCCGCGCTGCCCCTCTTCGCGCTCGTCTCGGGCCTCGCGGCCTGCGCCTCCGACGACGGCGCGGCGCGCGCGCCCCAGGCCATCGCGGGCGGCGTCAACGACACCACGCACACCAACGTGGTCGGCATCGCCATCGTGCGGAGCGCGGGCATCGGGAGCTGCACCGGCTCGCTCATTGCGCCCGACCTCGTGCTCACCGCGCGGCACTGCGTGTCGCCCGTCGCGGGCGAAGGCATCCTGTGTTCGAACGCCACCCTCGGCGGCGTAGCGCGCGCCGCGACCACCACACAAGACACCTACCCCGCGGCCTCTTTCTACGTGACCACCGAGGCGACGATCTCGCAGCTCGCGCGCTTCACCGGCGTCGCCGAGGTGATCGTGCCCGCCGACTCGACGGGGGAGCCCTTCTGCGGCCTTGACATCGCCCTCCTGCGCCTCACGACGCCCATCACGAACGTGGGGCTCGTGCGCCCGCGGCTCGACGTGGCGCCGCGCATGAGCGAGGTGTTCACCGCGAGCGGCTACGGATCCACCAACGGCGCGGGCGAAGGGGCCGGGCGGCGGCGCATGCGCGACGGGCTCCTCGTGCAGCACGTGGGCATGGCCGTCACGCGCGGCGTCACGGTGATCGACGAGCGCGAGTGGCTCGCCGACACGGGCACGTGCCGCGGCGACTCCGGCGGCCCCGCCCTCGATTCGCTGGGAGAGGTCTTCGGCGTGCTCTCGCGCGGCGCCTCGAACGCCTGCGAGTCGCCCATCTACACCCGCGTCGACCTCTACGCCGACTGGCTCCGCGCGCAGGCCGCGCAGGCCGCCGCCGCGGGCGGGTACGCGCCCCCGTCGTGGGTGGCACCCCCCGAGCCGCGGCCCGGCGCCATGGGCGACGCGTGCTCGTCCGACGCGCAGTGCGACACCGATCTCGTGTGCCTCCCGACGGGCACGGCGCGCGAGTGCACCACGCTCGACTGCGAGGCCTGCCCCGAGGGATGGCTCTGCGACCTCGACAGTCCGCGCTGCGTGCGCGACCCGGCCCTCGCGCCGCCGCCGCCCCCGCCGCCCGCCGACGCGGCCACCGTCGAGCCCGCCGACGCGGCCGTCGATGCCCCCGCCGAAGCGGGCGCGCCCGACGCGCGCGTGGCGACCGCCGCCGCGCAGGAGTCGGGGTGCGGCGTCGCGCGCACGCGCGGCGGTGAAGGTCGCTCCCGCGCGCTGGTCATGCTCGCGGTGATGGCTTCGCTCAGCGCCCGCCGCGGCCGCCGTCGCGCCTCGCGGGCGTGAGCGGCGCTCAGCGGTTGTGAACGCGCAGCGAGCCGACGCTCCAGTGCGTCTCGCCGCGCCGCGGCGCCACGAAGATCGTCACCGCGTGGAGGTCGCGCCCGGTGAGGGCGCAGCGCGCGGTGACGGTGTCTCCGCCGGAGAGCGGGCACCGCAGGCGGGCGCCGCCGTCGGCGCTCACGTCGACCAGCACCGACCGTCGCCGCGGGTTCTCGATCACCACGTCGATGAAGCCGCGCGCGTCGCTCTCGGCGCGCGACGGGGCCGCGAGGCGCATCCCCGCCGCGAAGAAGCCGGGGTCGAGCGTGGGCGCGCGCATGTACTCGCCCGCCGACCACGGCGTGGCCACGAGCTGCCACCGCGCCTCGTCGGGGAAGTGCTTCACGAGGAACACCTCCGGCGGCGTTAGAAAATACTCGGTGCGGTAGCGCTTGTGAAACCCGTCGGCGCTCACGTACCCCGCGTCCCACGTCGTGTCGACGAGGCGCCAGCGGCCGTCGAGCTTCACCGCGCTCCACGCGTGGCCCTCGCCCATGCCCTCGCTCACGACGCCGCGCGCGCGGCCCACCACCGTCTCGACGGTGAGCCCCGCGGCCCGCCCGATGGCTTCGAAGAGCGCCGCGTAGCCAGCGCACACCGACCGCCGCGTGCGAAACGTGGTGACCGCGTCTTGCGGCGGGTACACCCCCGCGCGGTACGAGGGCACGTCGTACTCCACCCGATCGGCGACGTAGTCGTGCACGGCGAGGGCGAGGCGCCAGGGGTCGCGCTCCTGCGCGGCGAGGTAGCGCCCCACGGCCTCGGGCGAGGTCTCCGCCGCGGCGGGCAGCGCGCGCACCGCGGGGTGCATCTCGGCCGGCCAGGGCCACGCGCGGGCGTCGCGGGGAGCCTCCGGCGGGGGCTCCGCGGGCGCCTCGGCGACGGGGCGCGCGCCCGCGGGCGACGGGGCGGCGAACGCCGGCGACGGGCTCGGCCGCGGCGGCGGCGGGCGGCGCGTCGCGCCCGCGTGGAAGGGGTTCTCGTCGGTGAGGTGATAGAGCCACTCGGAGCGCGCCGCGAGCCAGAACACCCGCCGCCGCGCCGCCTCGGAGCGCGCGTCGTGGCGGCCGTCGAGCATCCAGTCGCCGCGGCTGTTGAGCGCCACGAAGGCCCCCTGCGGGTCGCGCGCGAGCAGGGCGCCGACGAACGCGAGGCTCACCGCGAGCGTGCGGAGCACCATGCGGTCGACGAGGGTGAGCACGCGCGGTCGGGGCTTCGCGCGCCGCGACCGGCGCCACGCCGAGGCCGCCTCCCACAGCACCGGCAGCGCGGGGAACACCAGCAGCCCCGACGCCGCCGCCGCGCGCACGCTGCCGCCCCCGTGCGCGGCGAGCGACGAGGCCACCCACGCGGCCGCGAGCGGCGCCGCGACGACGAGCGCGACCCACGCGAGCGACAGCGCCGACGAGAGCGCCGCCCGCGCAACACCCCGACGAGGCGCGACCCCACGCGTGTGATTCTTCATGCGATCAACGCACGAGGGTAGCGCCGCCCGCGCGCCCGCGCGCAAAAACACGATCGACCCCGGGGCCCCAGTCGCGATAGTGCTACGGGTCCCTCCATGGATCGCGCATTGTCCTCCATGCGGGCCTCGCTCGCGCCCCCTACGCTCACGCTGGTGATCGTCGCGGTCGCGGCCTCGCTCGCGCCGATCGCCGCCGACGCCCAGGTTCGGTCGCGGCGCCGCACCGACCGACGCCCGCCCGTCACCGCCCCGCCGACGCCCCCCGCGGCGCCCGTCGCGCAGCCCCCCGCGGCGCCCGTCGCACCGCCCGAGGCGCCGCCCGCGCCCGAGGCGCCGCCCGCGGCGCCCGCCGAGCCGACGCCCGTCGCGCTGCCCGAGGCACCACCGCCACCGCCGCCGCCTCCTCCGCCACCGCCGCGCGCGCCCGCCCCGCAGCGCCCGGTGATGCTCGACGCGCAGCTCGGCGTGCGGGTGTTCGCGCGCAACCTGCTCTTCACCGACGACCTCTTTCAGAGACTGCGTCCCTACAGCGTGGTGGGCGTCCCGTCCCTGTCGGCCTACGCCGAGTTCTACCCCGGCGCGCTCTTCTCGTCGGGTGCGGCGTCGTGGTTCGGCGTGGTGCTGGGCGCCGACTTCGCGCCGTACCTCGCCTCGGCCGACGCGCAGGGGCGCACCTACCCCACGACGTCGTACGGGCTCACCGCCGGGGCGCGCGTGCGCTACCGCTTCTGGCGCGCCGAGGTGGGCCTCACGGTCGCCTACGCCCGGCAGGAGTTCTCCATCGACCGCGGCACCGTCGACCAGGCTCCGCCCGAAGGCATCCCCAAC
Source organism: Deltaproteobacteria bacterium (assembly GCA_947494865.1). Taxonomy (GTDB): domain Bacteria; phylum Myxococcota_A; class Polyangia; order Polyangiales; genus CAISKJ01. Next base: position 2,184 of record CANMAT010000240.1, on the reverse strand, counting down.
GTCACGTACGAGTCGCTGCGCACCACCGTGTCGGGCCGCGTGCAGCTCGTGCCGCGCCTCGCCCTGCTCGCCCGCGGGAGCTACCTCGCCGTGGTGGGCTTCGGCGAGCTGGGCGGCGACGATTTCTTTCCGCGCGCGAGCGGCGGCGGCGTCGAGGCCGGCGTCGGCGCGGCGGTGGCGATCGTCGGGGGCCTCGAGGCGCGCCTCGACCTCGACTGGCGGCGGTACTTCCTCTCGATGAACCCCGTGGTCGGCGACCGCCTCGTGGCGGGCGGCGCGTCCGACGACTACTACGCGGCGACGCTCAGCGTCGCGTACCGGCGGTGATGGCAACGATGCGCGCTCCCCTCTCGGTCTCCTTCGCCCTCGTCGCGTGCGTCGCGCTCGGGCTCCAGGCGTGCCCCGGCCGCATCGACAACCCCGACGACTTCGTCGGGGCCTCCATCGACGGCGGCGCGGCCACCTGCACCATCGGCGTGAGCAACGTCGAGCAGCAGCTCATTCGCCCGCGCTGCGCCACCTCCAACTGCCACGACCGCGCGGGCCGCGCGGGCGGCCTCGACCTCGAGTCACCGAACCTCGCGTCGCGCATCCTCGGCGCGCGCTCGGCCATGTGCGCGGGCCAGCTCCTCGCCGACCCCAACGCCCCCGCGTCGGGATACTTCATCGCCAAGCTCGGCGCGGCGCCCCAGTGCGGCAGCCGCATGCCCCTGGGCACCCCCGCGCTCAACGCGGGCGAGCTCACCTGCGTGCGCGGCTGGCTCGCCACGCTGCGCCCCGACGCGGGCGCGCCCGCCGACGTTCCGCGCGACACCGCCGCCGACGTCGCGGTCGACCGCCCCGACGTGGCCGACGTGACCGACGCCAGCGACGCACCCTCCCTCGACGCCAGCGACGCACCCTCCCTCGACGCCGCCGACGCCAGCGACGCGCCCTCCCTCGACGCCGCCGACGTGCGCGACGCCAGCGACGCCGCCGACGTGCGCGACGCCAGCGACGTGCGCGACGCCAGCGACGCCAGCGACGCCGACGACGCGCCCGCGGCCGACGCCGACGACGCGCCCGACGCGTAGCGGTCCGCGCGCGTCGTCAGCGTCGACCGCAGCGTGGCGCTCGACCGCGGCGCCCCCCATCGCGTGGAGCGGTGCATTTCCGCGACGCACGTTAGGCAGCGCGTGGTCACGTTGAGCCTGCAACGAAGTGCACGGGGGCGCGGCTTTCGACTATCGTGGCGCGCGATGAGTGCAACCTGCCCACAGTGCAGCACCCCGGTGCTTGCCACCGCCACCCGCTGCGGCCGCTGCGGCGCCGAGCTCAAGCCCACCAAGGTAGACCGCAACGTCGGTCGCACGGTGGGCAACCTGAAGCTCGTGGGCCTCCTCGGGCGCGGCGGCATGGGGTCGGTGTACCTCGCCGAGCACGTGTCGCTGGGCACGCCCTACGCGGTGAAGGTGCTGCACCCGCAGTTTTCGCACGACGACACCGTGGCCGAGCGCTTTCGCCGCGAGGCCGTCGCGTGCAGCCGGCTGCGCCACGAGAACACGGTGTTCGTCACCGACTTCGGCATCCACGACGAGCTCGGCATCTACCTCGTGATGGAGTACCTCGAGGGTGTCTCCTACGCGGCGATGCTCAAGGAGGTGCGGCGCCTCCCGCTCGCGCGCTTCGCCGCGCTGGCCGACCAGATCTGCGACGCCATGTCCGCCGCGCACCGCCTGGGCATCGTGCACCGCGACCTCAAGCCCGACAACGTGATGGTGCTCGACGACCCGGGCCGCGGCGAGAAGGTGAAGGTGCTCGACTTCGGCATCGCCCACCTGCGCGACACCGACGAGGGCGACAAGCTCACGCACGTGGGCATGGTGGTGGGCACGCCCGCGTACATGAGCCCCGAGCAGATCGACCGCAGCTTCGGCCCCGTGGGCCCGCAGGCCGACATCTACTCGCTGGGGGTGATGTTCTACGCCTCCATCGCGGGCAGGCTGCCCTACACGGCCAGCGGCGACCTGATGATGCTGTCGAACCACCTCACGGGCACCCCCGACCCGCTCTCGTCGCTGCGCCCCGAGCTCGCGGGCACGGCCCTCGAGGCCCTCGTGCACGCGATGCTCACGCGCTCGCCCGCCGACCGCGTGCAGTCGATGGACGACGTGCGCGCCCTCCTCCGCGACGCGATGGCCGACC
>CANMAT010000239.1 GCA_947494865.1 Deltaproteobacteria bacterium | reverse complement strand
GACGAAGCACTGGTCTGGGACGGGCACGAAGGAAGACCCCTGGCGCCTGAAGACGCCGCCGCTCACCGCGGACTACACCCTGTACCGCGACTACACCGCGAACCCGCCGCTGCTCGAGGCGCTCGGCCTCGCGGAGCTCGAGCACAACCCGCGCAACAACCGCATGCGCGCGCGCTGACACCTCGCGAAGAGGCTCGTCGCCCCCGTCCGCGGGCGAGGTCTGGGCTTCTACCGCCACACAACACCCCGAACGCGATGCGCGCGCCCGCGAGGCGCGGCGGCGCCGGCGCCCCCTCACGAGGGGCTGCGGGCGGCGGTTGTCTTCGCGCGCGGGGTTGTTCTAGTGTCCGCGCGCTCCGCAGGATCATTGGGTTACCGAGAGAGATCATGAAGAATTCTTCGACCGACCGCTGGGTGTCTTATCTCGTCGCGGCGACGGCCGCGGTGGTCGTGCTGCTCCTGGGCCTTCAGCGCTTCGGCATCTGGCAGCCCGCCGAGGTGCACGTCGCCGACCTCGCGCGCGACCTCATCGCGGGCAACGCGGTGCACTACGACCGCCCGCCCGCGCAGGTGAGCCTCGTGGCCCTCGGGTTTCGCATCGGCGGCGCGTCGGAGCTGTGGGGCCGGCTCCCGGGCGCGCTGCTCTCGCTGCTGGCGCTCGGGTCGCTCATGGCCGCGGCGCGCAACGTCGGCGACCGTCGCCTCGCGGCCTACACGGGCATCGCGTACGCCACGCTCCCGCTGGTGTTCATGAACGCGCGGCAGATGTTCGGCGGCGGCGTCGCGCAGAGCGCCACCACGCTCGCGCTCTCGGGCCTCGCGCTCAACCTCTGGGGGCGCGACAACCGTTGGCGCGTCGGCGGCGCGGCGGTGGGCTTCCTCGGCCTCGCGCTCGGCGCGGGCGCGGCGGGCGTGATGCTCGGCGTGGTGCCCGTGCTCGGCGCCGCGGGCATCGCGGTGCTCCTGCGCTTCGCCCGCGAGAACAAGCAGACGCGCGCCATCGGCGTGGTGGCCTTCGCGGCCGCCACGGGCCTCGCGGTGAAGGCCCTCCTGGTGGCCTCGCACGAGCTCACGGCGTACTCGCCCTGGGTGGGCGCCAGCAACCTGTCGCAGCCCGCGGCCCAGTGGCAGACCTTCGAGATCTATCTCGAGAACATCGCCCACGCGAGCTTCCCGTGGACGGGCCTGGTGCCCTTCGGCCTCGTGCGGCTCGTGTCGCCGCCGTCGCCGCTCACCGACCGCGCCCGGTCGCTCCTCGACGACGACGAGGTCGACGCGCTCGACCCGTGGCGCGAGGCGGGCCTGCGGCTCATGGCCTTCGTGGCCATCGCGCTCGGCTTCGCGCTGCAGACCTTTCACATGCAGATCTACGGCATGACGGCCTTCGTGGTGGCCGCCCCGGTGGCCCTCGGCCTCGCGGCGCTGCTCCGTGATTGCGAGCGCGAGCTCAAGCCCTGGCGCACCGTAGCCGTCGCCGCGGCGCTGCTCACGGCCCTCATGCTGCGCGACTTCTTGCAGTTTCCGAAGACGTCGTACGCGGCCCTCGGGCTCGTCGACGGGGGCCCGGTGTTTCCCGCGGGCTTCGCCACCAAGTTCTCGCAGTGGCTGCACGACGTGAAGGCCGCGCGCGCCGCCCACGGCGAGGTCCCCCCCATGCCCGGCGAGGCGTACTTTCTCCTCGAGACGGCGGTGTTCCTCGGCCTCGGCGTGCTGGTGCTCTTTCAGGGCCCCGGCGAGGTGGCCGCGGTCAAGCTCATGCGCCCGTGGCTCTGGGTGCAAGAGATGGAGTCCGAGGGCCGCGCCTCCGTCGAGGCCGACCGCAAGGAGCTCGCGCGCCCCGCGCTGGGCTCGCTGCTCCTCGCCAACCTGCGCTTCACGCTCCTGGGCGTGGCGGCGATCCTCGTGGCGCTCGGCCTCACGCTCCCCGTGGTGCCCTCCATCGCGCGGCAGCTCACCACGCCGCAGCGCGGCGCGTTCGTGTACCTGGCCCTCTCGCCCGTTCTCATCGCCGCGGCGGTGTTCGCCTTCATCGCCGTGTGGAACGCGTACGCCTGGCTCGGCCGCGCGGGCACGCCCACGCAGCGCACGCTGGGCTCGCGCGTCGCGTGGATCCCGCTCGCCGCCGTGGCCGTCGCGGTGATCAGCACGCAGGGCTTCGTGCCCGCCCTGTCGGAGCACATGTCGCCCCGCGGCGTGTGGGCCGTCGTGCGCGCGATGCGCCACGGGGCCGAGCGCGTGGGCCGCTACGGCGGGCCCGCCGACGACCCCGCGTCGCGGTACTACACCGCCGTGGCGCCCGACTCGCTCAGCAACGAAGACGACGCGGTGAGCTGGCTCACGGCGCCCGACCGCCGCTTCCTCGTGATCGGCGCCGACGTGTTCGGCCAGCTCAACCGCTCGTACCGCCGCGCGCGCCACGTGAACGTGCCCGTCGCCGACGCGAGCAACTCGAACCTCTTCCTCGCGGTGAGCGACCTCGAGGGTCGGCCCAACCGCAACCCCCTCGAGCAGTGGGTCTCGACCGCCGAGCCGCGCATGGGCCACCCCCGCCGCGACCCGCGCCGCAACGCCAACGGCGAGCCCACGCGCCTCGACAACCTGCTCGAGTACGTGGGCTACGACCTCGACTCGCACGGGCAGAGCTACGTGCCCATCGGCGGGTCGTTCGACATCACCTTCGTGTTTCACAGCCTCGCCGAGACGCCGCGCAACTGGCAGATCTTCGTCCACATCGACGGCCCCGGCGGCCCCCGCATCAACCGCGACCACGAGCCCGTCGAGGGCGGCAAGTACCCGGTGCGCCTGTGGCTCCCGGGTGACTACGTGCGCGACCGCATCAACATCGCCATCCCCGTCACCTATCGCCCCGGCGTGTACACCGTATACATCGGCTTCTTCGACGGCGGCGACCGCATGCGCGTCGAGGGCGGCGACCACGACAACGAGAACCGCGTCGTGGCCGCGCGCGTCCGCGTTCAGTAGCCCTCGCACCCTCTCACCCCCCCCTTCGGAGCACCGCATCATGACCGACAGCACGCGACCGGAAGACGGCACCGAGCGTCGGTCGTGGCCCCGCTACGACGTGACCTGGGCCGTCGACTGCACCGACGGCGAGACCTTTCTCTACGCCTCGATCAGCAACATCTCGGCGCTCGGCATCTTCATCGCCACGCGCACGCCGCCGCCCGTAGGCTCCACCGTTTCGCTGCGCTTCACCGCCCCCGTCGAGGGCGACTTCGAACTGCGCGGCGAGGTCGCGTGGATCAACCCGGTGCGCCCCGACGGCGACAACCTCAACCCCGGCTTCGGGGTGCGCTTCATCGAGCTCGAGCCCGAGATGCGCGAGCGCCTCGTGTCGCTCGTGCGCGCCATCGCCTACCTCCCCGCGCAGTCGTAGCCCGCACCTTCAGCACTGTGACAGGGTATGTCACCACCCCCGTTGCGGGGTCGGTGCCGAGGGCGCAGCTTGCGGGCCGTTCAAACCCCACAAGGTGGTGCGCGATGTACGACGTGACGTTGACCCTGGTAGACCTCAACCCGAACATGATCGCCGCGTGGCGGGCGGTGTTCGACGCCGAGCCCGGCGTCGAGATCGTGCAGGGCTCGCTGCTCGACGAGCGCGTGAGCGCGTGGGTGTCGCCGACCAACGCGCGCGCCCTCATGGACGGCGGGCTCGACGGCGCCATCCGCGCTCGCCTCGGCGCGGGCATTCAAGCGCGCGTGCGCCGCGCGGTCACCAGCACCTGGGGCGACTTCGTTCCCGTCGGCGCCGCCACCTGCGTGGCGACGGGCCGCGCCGTGCCCGCGTACCTCATCTCTACGCCCACCATGCTCTCGAGCGCCGAAGACGTCTCGTCGACGATGAACGTCGCGCTCGCCTGCGCCGCCGCGCTCCAGGCCGTGCGCATGCAGAACCGCGCCGCCCCCGGCAGCGTTCGCACCGTGGCCATGGCGGGCCTCGGCGCGGGCACCGGGCGCGTGCCCTTCACCGTGTGCGCCGAGCTCATGTGGGCCGCGTGGCACCTCTTCGAGCACCACGCGTTCGAAGGCTTCGACGACATGCGCGCGGCCCTCGAGCACGAGCTCGGCGACCTCGGCCCCGTCTCGCTGAGCGGGTCGCCCGCGCCCCGTCGCGCGTCGCGCGGACCGGTGCTGCCGAGGCCGTTTCACGGCCATTACAACCGCGCGATGGCGTAGTCACCACACCACGGCGCTCGGCGCGTCGGGGTCGCCGCTCGACCCTGTGCGGTTGTTGCCGAGCTGCCCGTAGGTGTTGTCTCCCCAGCAGCACAGGTCTCCGACGCGCGTGTGCGCGCACGCGTGGCGCTCGCCCACGTAGAGGTGCTCGGCCGGGCCTACCGCCGTGAGGCGCGTGGGCCCCACGATCTCGTCGTCGGCGTCGCGCCCGCGACGACCGTGGCGCGCGCGCTGCCCCCAGCACCAGATGGCGCCGTCGGCGGTGAGCGCGCACGCGCGGCCCTCGTGCACCGACACCTCGCGCACGTCGGAGAGGCCCGCCACCGCGGCGGCCTCGCGTCGCTCGCGCGGAGCGCCGTTGCCGAGCTCGCCGTGATACCCGTCGCCCCAGCACGCCGCGGTGCCGTCGGCGAGCGCCGCGCAGGCGAAGCGCTCGGCCACCGCGAGCTGCACCGGCGGCGACGCGAAGCCCTGCACCGCGACGGGCTCGCGCGCGGTGACCGTCCAGCAGAACACCGCCCCCGCCGCGGTGCGCGCGCACGACCGGTGCCACCCCGCGACCACCTCGACGGCGCGCCCCGGGAGGCGCACCTGCCACGGCGCGTAGCGCGGGGCCTCTTCGCCCCAGCACCACACGCTGCCGTTGTCGCGCAGCGCGCACACGTGCCACCCGCCGCACGCCAGCGCGCGAACGTGATCGACGGGAGAGCGCACCGGCTCGGCCGTGCACGACGCCCGCAGCGAGAAGCGAATCTGGTTGTTCGAGTTGTTGCCCCAGCACTCGGCGGTGCCGTCGCGCAGCCGCGCGCACGAGTACGAGAAGCCCGCGCACACCTGCGCCGCGCCCTCGACGTCGCGCACCTGCGCGGGCGCCGCGGGGCCGCGGTCGGAGCCCGTCGCGCCGTTGCCCGTCTCGCCGTCGAGGTTCCACCCCCAGCAGCGAACGGTGCCGTCGCCGATGCGCGCGCAGCTGTGCCCGTGGCCGAGCGACACCTCGGCGAACGAGGCCCTCGGCGCGCTCGCGTCGCGCGCGAAGCCGCACGTCACGGGCGCCGGCGACGGCTGCGACGGACGCGCCGCCGCGACCACCCGCCGCGCCGACGGCGCAGGCGTCGCCACGAGCACCACGGGCGCCGGCGCCTCTTGCACCGACACCTGCACGCGCACGGAGGTGGTGCTCACGTCGGGCGTCGCCGCGCCGCAGCCCGCGACGAGCGCCGCCCACGGCCACGCACCGCGCGGCCTCACGGCTGCCACCGCACGGGGGTGGGCGCGTGGCGGTCGTCGGTGGTGCCATCGCCGAGCTGTCCGCGGCGGTTGTCGCCCCAGCACCAGAGCGCGCCCTCGCGGGTCTGCGCGCAGGTGTGCCCCTCGGCCACCGACACCGCCACCACCGCCGCGCTCGACGACACCTCGACGGGGACCGCCCGCTCCACCGTGGTGCCGTCGCCCACCTGGCCGTGCTCGTTGCGGCCCCAGCACCAGAGCTTGGCCCCCGCGCGGATCACGCACGCGTGGTCGGCCGCCACCGCGATGGCCGTCGCGTCGCCGATGCGCGCCACGTTCACGGGCACCATGCGGTCGCTGCGGGCGCCCGTCGCGCGGTCGCGGCCGCCGTGGTAGCCGTCGCCCCAGCACCAGAGCGCGCCGCCGCGCTCGCGCGCGCAGGCGAGCGCGTCACCAGCGCTCGTCGACGACCACCCGAGCGCCACGTCGTCGAGGTCGCGCAGCGCGCGCAGGGTGTAGTGCCGGTCGCGGCCCTCGATGAGGTCGGCGCGCTGGTAGGTGTACATCCGCGCGTTGCCCCAACAGTGAAGGGCGCGCGACGCGGTGAGCGCGCACGTGTCGACGCCGAGGGCGAAGCGCGCCACGTCGTCGAAGCCCTCGACGCGCGCGGGCACGCGCGCGTTGGCCGCGGCCGCGTGGGGCCCCATGTTGCCGCCCCAGCAGCGCACACCGTCGCCGCGAACGCGCGCGCACGTGTGCCGCTGCCCTACACCCAGCAGGTCGACGTCGCCGAGGCCCGGAACCGCCGCGGGCGTCTCGCGGTCGCGCGCGCTGCCATCACCGAGCTGGCCGTAGGTGTTGTCGCCCCAGCACAACACCGCGCCGTCGGCCGAGAGGGCGCACACGTGGTCGGCGCCGACG
>CANMAT010000238.1 GCA_947494865.1 Deltaproteobacteria bacterium | reverse complement strand
TTCAAGACCACCTACGTCGAGTCGTCGGCGTGGATGAAGTTCTTGAAGCTCACGGCGAGCTGGTTTCGCAAGATCGCCTACTACGCCGGCAACGTGAAGGTGACGTTTCCGCAGATCGGGCTGGGCTTCAAGTACCAGAGCTCGCTCGCGGAGAACCCCGACGGCCCCGATGTGCGCCGCGACGTCGACCTCGAGGTGGCCGCCGATCCGCTCCTCGGTGCGAGCGCCGAGGTCGACCTCCTCGAGCTGCTCATCAACGCCGCGGGCAAGGGCGGCGCGGGCCTCGGGATCGTGTGCGCACCCGCCATCGCCGACTTTCTCATCAAGATCAAGCGCAGGGCCGCGGAGGGTGGGTCGTTCCTCGGCATCGAGGGCAAGGTGGTGTTCGCCCTCACGCTTGGTGTGAGCGGCGGCATCGGGGCGAAGGGCGCGCTCCAGATTCGCGGCGGCCGCGCCGCCGAGGGGAGCATCACCGTCGAAGGCAAGATCGGCTTCACCTTCGGCGGCACCGCGCAGGTCGAGGGCAAGGCGTGGGTCGTTCAGGTGACCGCGGGCGTGTCGCTGCAGGGCAGCGCGGGCTTCGCCGGCGGCGGCCAGATCGGCATCGACAAGGAGGGCCCCTTCTTCGGCGGCAAGCTCTACTTCTCGGGCGCCAAGCTGGAGTTCAAGACCTTTTACGACGTGAAGATCACGCGCAAGCCGCCGGATCCCAAGAAGAACAAAGAGGCCCCCAGCAAGTCGGGCTGGGTGGTGAGCTGGCCCGCGTGGCCCGACGAGGGCAACTACAACAAGCGCCGCTTCTTCTGAGCCTTCACCGCTCGCCGACGAGGGCCATGGCGCGGGCGAAGGCCTCGCGGCGCGTGGTGAGGTAGTCGTAGAAGGTGCGGGCCGTGAGCACGTCGACGCTCTCGGGCGGCGCCCAGCGGCGCGCGAGGCGCATCGAGAAGGGCACGTAGCGCGGCGGCAGCGTGTCGAGGAAGCGCTCCGACGCCTCGCGGAACAGCGGGGTCATGAGCAGGTAGTCGGCGCGGAAGCGCACGAGTTCGCAGCGGCCCGCGTAGTGGCGCTGGTGCACTTCGGCGAGCGCGCGCGGGAGGTCGCCCTCGATGTGCGCGCGGATCGCGTCGCGGAAGCCCTCGGTGAGCGTCGTGAGGAAGGCCTCGCGACCGCGCGGCGCCATGCGCCGGAGGGCCATCTCCCAGTGGGGCTCGGCGACGCCCGGGAGCTCGCCCACGAAGCGCCGGAGGTTGTCGGCGTAGTACCGATGAAACACGGGGATGAGCCGCAGCACCCACGCGCGGTGCGTGACGGCGTGAGCGCGCACGGCCTCGATCTGGCACGCGGTGACGAACGCATACACGCGCGCGAACCAGTGCCGCGGGTCGTTGGCCGCCTCGAGGCGCTGCGAGAGCGCGCGCTGCGCCGCGAGGATGGCGTCGGCCTCGCGCAGGAGCCCCTCGACGGCGCCCTCGTCGAGCGCGTCGTCGCGCGTGGTGGCGGGCTGCGATGCGTCTTCGGGGAGGCCCCGCGCCGCGAGGTCGGCGAGGCGCGAGACGCTCGCCTCGAGCTGCGGGAGCACCAGCGCGCGCATCGCGAGCGAGAGCCCGGGGAGCGGAAACTCCATCGCGACGCGCCACGTGAGGCGCGACCCGCGGGCGGTCGCGTCGAGGGTGATCTCGCCGCGGTGATGGCGCAGCGGGACGCCCTCGATGACGCGGTACACGAAGCGCGACGGCGCGTCGGCGTGCTCGACCACCTCGCGCAGCACCGAGCGCACGGGGCCGCTCTCGATGGTGACCGAGCGCAGCGCGCCCACGGCCCCGCCGAGGCCTCCTTCGCCGGGGTCGTCGAGGGTGATCTTCGCGAGGGACCACGCGTTCATCTTCGCGGGGTCGGTGACGTGCGGCCACACCGCCGAGGGCGGCGCGGCGAGCTCGCGCGTGATCACCACCTCGCTCACGATCGCACCGGGAGCATGTTCATCGCGCGCATGATGGAGGGCCGCGATGATTGCCACCGGCGCCCTGCGATGCAAGCGCTCACTGGCGCGCGGTGCGATGCCGCAGGTGCCCGCCCGCGACGTAGAACCACGGGGCGCTCGCGGCGCGCCGGGCCGCGGTGATCCGCTGGCGGCGGAGGGCGGGGTCGTAGTCGTCGAGGCGCTCGCGGCAGCGCGCCTCGCTCGCGTAGCAGGGCCGTGTCACGGCGGCGTGGATCCACCCGTCGCGGTCGAAGCGCGCCTCCGTGGGGAGATCGACGAGGCGCGTCGCGCGCGCGTCGAGGCGGCGCGCGAGGGGAGCGAGGCGGTACACCTGCACGTCGTCGTAGGAGCAGTCGCTCTCCCAGAGCAGCACGCGCGCCGCGCCGTCGGCGGCGAGGTCGACGAGGCCGCGGTCGGCGGTCACGGGCAGGCGCACCGTGCGCCAGTGGATCCCGTCGTCGTCGGTGAGCGCCACCCACCCCGCTTCGTCCTCGGTGCGGCCCCGCGGGTTGACCACGAGCCACCCCGTGTGCGCGCCGCGCGCGGCCGCCGTCACCCGCACCTCGTCGTCGTCGGAGCGCGGCTGCACCGCCCGCGGCATCGTGCGCCACGCCTCGGTGCCGTCGGCGTACTGCGCGCCGAGCGCGCGCGGCGTACGCAGCACGAACACAACGCCGTCGTCGTTGACCAGGGCGCCCGCGATGGCGCCCGTGCGCGCGAGGGCGCGCGAGAAGGTGCGCCCGACGTTGCGCGTGACGTAGAGCGAGGTCGCCGTCCACGCCGCGGCGACGCGGCCGTCGCGCGACTCGGCCACGCCCACGAATCCGCTGCGCGGAAGGGGCGCCGGGAGAAACCGCGGCGGCGCGAGGGGCGGCGGCGCGGGCTGTGTCACCGCGGCCACGACGGCGTGTCTCGGCGGCGACGGCGGCGGAGCCATCGCGCGCGGGAGGTCGGGGCCCGTGAGCATCACGTACTGCAACCACACGGCGGGGAGCGCGCCGTTGCGCGGGTCGAGGGCGGCGATCCATCGGTCGTGCATGCGCGCGGTGAGAGCAGGGTGCGTGACCGTGTTAGGGTCGCGCGCGATGGGTCTGGGATCACGCTTTTTACGCCGCGCCAAGGCCTCGTCGGCCAACGTGCTCGAGCTCGTTCGCTTCGGTCGCCTCGGCGAGCCCTACGGGGCTCCCTATGAGGTCGTCGACCAGGGCGCGCACCACCGCCTGCGCCGCTACGCCACCTGTGAAGCCACCGACGCGCCCGTGGCGCTGCTCATTGCGCCGCTCATGGTGACGAGCGAAGTGTACGACATCGAGCCCGCGCTGAGCGCCGTCGCGGCCCTCGGGCGCGCGGGCATTCGTACGTACGTCGTCGACTTCGGCGCCCCCGAGCACGAGACCGGCGGCCTCGCGCGCACCCTCGACGACCACGTGCTCGCCGCCGCCCGGTGCATCGCCCGCGCGCGCACCCTCGAGGGCCGCAAGGTGCACGTGCTCGGCTACTCGCAGGGGGGGATGTTCGCCTACCAGGCCGCGGCCTTCGTGCGCTCCGAGGGCATCGCGTCGGTGATCACCTTCGGCAGCCCCGTCGACCTGCACAAGAACCTCCCGTCGGTGCGGAGCGACGCCCTCGGCGCCCTCATGCGCGCCGTCGAGCCCGCCGTCGACGCCGTGGCCGAGCGCATCAGCGCGCTCCCGGGGGCGCTCACCAGCACGGGCTTCAAGCTGCTCTCGACGCGCAAGGAGATCGAGCAGCGCGTGGAATTTCTTCGCAACCTCCACGACCGCGGCGCCCTCGAGCGTCGCGAGGCGCGGCGGCGCTTCCTCGGCGGTGAGGGCTTCGTCGCGTGGCCGGGCCCTGCGTTTCGCGCCTTCGTCGACCAGTTTGTGGTGCACAACCGCATGCTCTCGGGCGGCTTCGTGCTCGACGGCCGCGCGGCCACCCTCGCCGACATCATGTGCCCCATCCTCGCCTTCGTGGGCGGCCACGACGAGCTCGCGCGCCCCGCCGCCGTGCGCGCCATCACGAAGGCCGCGCCCATGGCGCCGGTGTCGTTCGTCACCATCGACGCGGGGCACTTCGGGCTCGTCGTGGGCTCGCGCGCCATGGCGCTCACGTGGCCCACGGTGGCAGGGTGGATCCTCCATCAAGAGGGCCGCGGCGCCCTGCCCGACGCGCTGCGCGCGCCCGCCGTCACCGCGCACGAAGAGGTCGAGCTCCCCGTGGAGCCGGGCCTCGACCTCGTGGTCGACGCGCTCACCGACGCGGCGAAATCGGCGTGGCGCCGCGCGGGCGACGCGGCCGCGAGCGCCTCCGACGCCTACGAGGGCTTGCGCTATCAAGAGCCGCGCTTGCGGAGGCTCGCGTCGATGACGCCCGACACGCGCACGAGCCCCGCGCTGTGCCTCACCGAGCGCGCGCGGGAGCACCCCGCGGGCACGTTCTTTCTGTGGCGCGGAAGGGCCTTCACGTACGAAGACGCCGACCGCCGCGTGACGGCCGTGGTGCGGGGGCTGTGGGCGTGCGGGGTGCGTCCGGGCGCACGCGTGGGCGTGGTGATGGGCTCGCGCCCGAGCTTTCTCACGGCGGTGACGGCCCTCAGTCGCCTGGGCGCGGTGGCCGTGCTGGCGCCGCCCGACGCGCCCGTTGCGGTGCTTCGCGACGCGTTCGAACGGGCCGAGGTGCGCGCGGTCACGGCCGACCCCGACCACGCCGAGCACGCGCGCGCGGTGGCCCCGGGCGACGTGCTGGTGCTCGGCGGCGGCGCGAAGGCGCGCTCGCTGGGCGCGGGCTTCGTCGACATGGAGGCCATCGACCCCAAGGGCATCAAGCTCCCGTGGGACCTCCCCCTCGACGCGGGGCAGGCGCGCGACCTGTGTGTGATCCTCTTGCGTCCGAGCGCGTCGGGCGCGCTGCGCGTGGTGCCGGTGACCAACCACCGATGGTCGCTCTCGGCGCTCGGCGCCGCAGCCGCGTGCACGCTCAAGCCCGACGACACGGTGTACTGCGGCATTCCGTTGCATCACCCCGCGGGCGTGGTGGTGAGCGTCGGAGCGGCGCTCATGGGCGGCGCGCGCCTCGCGCTGGCCGACGGCTTCGACGCCGCGCGCTTCTGGCCCGAGGTGCGGCGCTACGGGGCCACGGTGGTGTTCTACGCGGGCGAGATGCTCCGACCGCTGGTGCATGGTGCGCCCACGCGCGGCGAGCGCACGCACCCGGTGAGGCTCTTCGCGGGCAGCGGCATGCGCGCCGACCTCTGGAAGACCCTCGAGGAGCGCTTCGGCGCGGGCCTCATGGAGTTCTACGCGTCGACGTCGCAGCGGGTCATCATGGCCAACGCGTCGGGCGAGAAGGCGGGCGCGCTGGGGCGTCGGCTCCCGGGCAGCGTCGAGACGGCCGTGGTGCGCGTCGACCTCACGACGGGCGAGATCGTGCGCGACGCGCGCGGCCGCGTGGTGCGCGCGGGTGTGGGCGAGCCGGGGCTGCTCATCGCGCGCCTCGACGAGCACGAGGCGGCCGAGGCCACGCTGCGCGACGCCTTCACCGACGACGATCGCTGGTACGCGACGAGCGACGTGGTGCGCGTCGACCTCGACGGCGACTGCTGGTACGTCGACGCGCTCAACGGCTTCGTGCGCACGCCCGACGGCCCCGTGTCGCTGCGCGCGGTGGAAGACGCGCTGTACTCATTGCCCGAGGTGGAGCTCGCGGCGGCGTGGGGCGACGGAGGCGCCGTGCGCGCGTCGGTGGTGGCGCGTGAGGTCATCGCACAGGAGCGCATCACCGAGGCGCTGCGGTCGCTGCCCGCGCACGCGCGACCGGCAGAGGTGGCGGTGGTCGACGCATTGCCGATGACCGACGGGTTTCGCCCCGACCGCGCGCAGTTGCGGTAATTGTAGAGGTTTTAGAGCGCCCGGTGGTCGGCGAGCATGCAGCGGTCTTGCACCACGGTGATGCCCGCGGCCTCGAGCGTGCGCGCCACGGCGTCGTTGCGAACGCCCGACTGAAACCACACCACCTTCGGGAGCGGCTTCATCGCGAGAATCTCGTCGACGTGCGCGGGCAGCGCCTCGGCCCGACGAAACACGTCGACCACGTCGACGGGCGCGGTGAGCTCGGTGAGCGAGCCCATGACGGGCGCTCCCCACAGCGTGCGCCCGACGAGCGTGCCGTTCACCGGCAGGATGGTGTACCCACTATCGTGCAGGTAGTCGGGCACATAGAACGCGGGGCGCTGCGCTTCGAAGTGGGCGCCGAGCACGGCGACGGTGTGTGCGTTGCGAAGAATGGAGGCGATCGCGGGAGGCACCATCGCGGCTACACCTTGAGGTCGGCGAAGCGCTCGCGGAGCAGCGTGCCGGCGGCGTCGCCCG
>CANMAT010000237.1 GCA_947494865.1 Deltaproteobacteria bacterium | reverse complement strand
GCGCCCGACGGGGAGAGTTTTGCGGTACGAAGGAGGCCATGAGACCCGACCTCGTCGCGTGGCAGTGGGCCCACTACACGCGCAACCACCGCGACAAGCAGAACCTCTTCGTGCACGCGCTCACGGTGCCGCTGTTTCACGCGGGCACGCTCACGGTGTTGATGGCGCCGCTCACGTCGTGGGCCTTCGCGGTCTCGGGCCTCGCGCTCTGCGGCTTCGCGGTGAGCGCGCAGGGGAGGGGGCACGCGCGCGAGGCCGAGAGGCCCATCGCGTTCGAGGGCCCGCTCGACGCGGTCGCGCGCATCGTGGTCGAGCAGTGGGTGACCTTTCCCCGGTACATGCTGAGCGGCGCGTTCGTGCGCGCGTGGCGCGAGGCGCCGTGAGCCAGGCCCCCTATCGAGAGGTCGCGCCGCCCGTACGCGCCGCGCCGCCCGCGTCGTTCGAGCGCCCGTGGGCCGACGCCGAGAAGGCAGGCGACTCGTGGGCGGTCTATCAGCTCGCCGCCACGGGCGCGTTCGTCACGGTGCTGCTGGGCGCGCTCTGGTGGCCCGCGGGCGTGCTCGGCTTCGCGGCCGCCGTGGCCTACATCGCCCTGCGGTCGCAGCAGCGCCGCCCCGTGACGCTCGAGGCCAACGTCGACGAGGCGGGGCTCACCGTGCGCTACCACGGCGCGGTGGTGCTCCAGACGCCCCTCGCGGCGCTGCAGAACGTCGAGGTCGACAGCAACGAGATCAAGCGGGTGACCTACCACCAGGCCGTCGGCGACCCGATGCCCAGCACGCGGGTGAGCGGCGACGTGCGCGTCGCCCGCATCGCCGCGCGCCTCGACGACGGGCGCGTCGCGCGCCTCACGGCCGCGGCGGGCCACTACGACGAGGCGATGGCAACCTTCGGCAAGCTGCGGGTCTTTCTGCGCGCCCACGGGTGGAAGCCCGTCGACGAGCGCTGACCCCGCTCAGCGGGGGCACCACGTCTCGAGGGTGCGAAAGAGCCGCCCGAGTTCGAAGGGCTTGCTGAGGTAATCTTGCATGCCCGCGCTGAGGCAGCGCTCGCGGTCTTCTGCGAAGGCGTGGGCCGTCACCGCGATGATGGGCAGCGCGTCGTAGCGCCGGTCTGCGCGGATCAGCCGCGTGGCCGAGAGGCCGTCGAGCACGGGCATCTGGAGGTCCATGAGCACGGCGCCGAAGGCCGCGGGGCGCTCGGCGAGAATGTGCAGGGCCTCGGCGCCGTCACGGGCCAGCGTGGGGCGCAGCTTGCTGCGCGCGAGCACGCTCATCGCCACGAGCTGGTTGAGCGGGTTGTCTTCGACCACGAGCACCTCGAGCCCGACGAGCCTCGGCGGCGCGGCCGTCGGCGCGCTGGGCCAGTGGCGGTCGGGCGCCTCGCAGGCTTCGAACGAGAGTTCGAAGAAGAAGCGGCTGCCGCGCCCCGGCTCGCTCTCGACGTCGAGGGCGCCGCCCATCATGGCGACGAACTGTCGGCTGATCGCGAGCCCGAGGCCCGTGCCGCCGAAGCGGCGGGTCATGCTCCCGTCGCCTTGCCTGAAGGGCTCGAAGATCATCGCGCGCTGCGCGGCGTCGAGGCCCACGCCCTCGTCGCTCACTTCGAAGCGCACGCGCACCCGCTCGCCGTCGAGGCCTGCGCGCGCGGCGCTCACGCGCACCGCGCCGCGGTCTGAGAACTTCACGCTGTTGCCCGCGAGGTTGGTGAGCACCTGCGCGAGGCGCAGCGGGTCGCCGCGGAGGCCCGGCGGCAGGTCCGGGGCCACCGAGACCGTGAGCAAGAGGCCCTTCTCGCTCGCCCGCAGCTCGACGAGGCCGCGCACGCGCGCGAACACCTCGTCGAGGCTCAACGGAATGCACTCGAACTCGACCTTGCGCGCCTCGATCTTCGAGAAGTCGAGCACGTCGTTCAAAACGCCCAGGAGCGACACGGCGGCGCCGTGCGCCTTGCCGACGTACGCGCGCGGCTCGGGCTCGAGGGGCATGTCGAGCGCGAGCTGCGTGAGCCCGATCACGGCGTTCATCGGCGTGCGAATCTCGTGGCTCATGTTCGCCAGAAACTCGCTCTTGGCAGCGCTCGCGGCGTCGGCGGCGGCCTTCGCGCGCAGCAGCGCCTGCTCGGCCTCGCGCTGCTGGGTCACGTCGCGGCTGATGCACAGCACGGCGGCGTGGCCGTCCCACTCGCCGCGCACCGCGTGGGTCTCGACGGGCACGACGCGCCCGTCCCTCGCGCGCAGTGGGAGCCGGCACGACTGGCGACTGTTCGCGACGACCTCGGCGAAGAGGCGGCCGAGCTCTTCGCGGGTGTCCGCGGGGTGCACGTCGCCGATCGAGCGGCCGATGAGCTCGCCGCGCGCGTACCCCAGCGCCTCGTTGACGGCGCGGTTGTGGTGCAAGATGGCGCCGGCGTCGTCGAGCACGAACACGAAGTCTTGCACCGTGTCGAAGAGGCGCTCGAAATTGGTGCGGGCGAGGGCCGCGCGGCGCTCCACCTCGAGGCGCCACAGGGCGTGGCTGAAGTGAAGGTGCAGGGCCTCGAGGGCCGTGAGCACGTCGAGCGAGAGGCGGTCTACCTTGCGGCCCGCGAGGTTGAGGCACGCCACCGTCACGCCGTCGACCACGACGGGGAGCACCACGGCGCAGCGCAGCCCCTCGCGGAGCGCGTAGGGGCTCTCGACGAGCATCGGCGCGTGCACGAAGCGGGGCGGAGCGTCGAACGACACGGCCGTGCGCCCGATCGCGAGGAGCGTGGCCTGCGGGCCCTCGGCGGACACCGACGACACCCCCGCGATGAACTCGAGCGAGAGGCCGCGGTGGTGCACGAGGCCGTAGGCGCCGTCGGCGTGACGATCGTAGACGCCACCGCCCTCGAGGCCCGGGAGCGCCAGCGCGATGTCGAGAATGGCCGCGAGGAGGTCATCGCGCGACGCCTGCCGGGTGATCACCCGGGCGAGGTCGCTCTCGGTCCGCGCGACGACCGCTGTCGTGCGGGCGGCGGTGATGTCACGGAGCACCATCAGCAGACCGATGGGCTCGCCGTCGGCGGGCCCCACGGGGGTCTTCGTCACCTCGAGGAGCACCGGCGCCAGGAGGCCTCGCGCGGCCGTCCACACTTCGAAGCGCGCAGGGCTTCGCGAAGCGGGCACCGCGCCGTCTCGCGCGTGAAAATCCACGGCGAACTCCGGGATGGCGAAGCGCTCCGCCGTGCCCCCGAGCACCTCGTCGCGGGGCGCGCCGACCAGGCGAAAGAAGGCCTCGTTGGCGTCGATGTACACGCCGTCGCGGTCGAGAAAAACCACCGCGTCGGGGAGCGTCTCGAGAAGGGTGTGCAGCCGCACCGCCGATTCCGTCGTGGTGCGCTGGAGCATAGGTAAAGTCCCTAACAGGCATACCGGGCGAAGTCATGTTTCGCGTGATGTGTGTGCCGCTCAGAGTGCGTTCGTTCTAGGATTCCGATACGACGGTGACACCCCAGTCATAAAGCGGGGGCGCCGCGAAAGGACGTCTGCGATGACCGCGAAAACCTCGACCCGGCGACGCGCCCCGACCTCTGCTCCGAAGGCTTCGAGAACGGTGCACGACGGCCTCCCCTTTGACCCCGCGGCGCCCGGTCTCCCGCGCGGCCTCGCGCGCTTCGGTGCGCAGCTCGAGCGCGTGCGTACGGCCCTCGCGGCGCGCCCGTCCGCCGACGCGCGCGGCGCCGACGCGCTGCGCGGTCAGGTGCTCTACAAGGCCAACATCCGCACGCCCCTCTTCATGCTCGAGGGGCTCGCGCGCGTGGCCTGTGGCACCGGCGGCGACGAGGATGTCTTCGGCGAGATCCTTCGCGACGTGAAGATCCTCGAGGACGTGACGGGCCAGGTCGACTTCTGGTGGGTCGTGCGCGAGAAGAGCGTCGCCTGGGGGCTCCCGCCCGAGTTTCTCCGCCACGCGGAGGATCACCACCAGGCCGCCTGCGGGCGTATGGCGGGCTGGCTCGAGGCGCGCGCGTGGGTCGACCACCGATACCTCCCTACGGAGGGCGACGTGCGGCTGCGCGTGCACCGCATGGGGCGCGCCCTCGCGGACGAGTCGTGGCCGTCGCCGCGCAAGGAGTCGCGCCGCATCGCGGAGTTCTTCCTCGACCGCGTGCGCTCGACCGACGCGGCGGTGCGCGCGCTCGACCTCGACGACGTCGAGCACGGCCTCCACGAGCTGCGGCGCAAGCTCCGGTGGCTGAGCATCTACGCCACGTCGCTCGACGGCGCGGTGCAGCTCGACACGGCCGCCAGGGCCCCCAAGGGCTGGGCGCGGTACCTCACGCCCGCGGTGGTGAACAACCCCTTCAACGCGCTCCCCAAGGGCGACGGGCGCGCCGAGCCCCTGCGGCTCCCGGCGCCGCTCTTCTACGCGCTGAGCTGGCTCATCGCGGAGCTCGGCGCCCTCAAAGACCGCGCACAGTGGACCGAGGTCGTCGCGCACGGCCTCGACGCGGTGGGCCTCGGCGACGCGAAGTCGAAGCGGCTGCTCGGCGACGCGACCCTCGAGGCGCGCGAGGCGGGCAAGCTCGCGGGGGCCATCGCGCAAAAGACGCTCTTCGAAGACAAGCTCTTGCCTCGACTCGCCGAGGCGATCGAGGCGCAGGTCTGACCCCCCTCCGAGGCGGCGCAGCGCCGCGCACAGGTCCTCCGCAATGAGCATCGAGCCTCCCTCGATCGACGAGCTGAAGCAGCAGCTCCTCGATGCGCAAGAGACGATCCGCGCGCTGCGCGCCGAGCGCGGCTACGCGCACACGGAGATGGCGATGCGCGAGACCGAGCGCGGCCTCCTGCGCGAGCGCGCGCTGCTGCGGGCCCTCATCGACTCGATCCCCGACCTCATCTTCTTCAAAGACCGCGAGTCGCGCTACCTCGGGTGCAACAAGGCCTTCGAGCAGTCGTCGCGTCGGCTCGAGCACACCCTCATCGGCGAGACCGACCACTACGTCTCGACGCCCGCGATCGCCGAGCAGTACCGCGCCGAGGACCGCGAGGTGCTCTCCACGGGCGTCGCCCTTCGCGTCGAGGAGTGGGTCACCACCGAGAGCGGCGAGCGGCGCCTCTTCGACACGCTCAAGACGCCGTACCACGGCCCCGACGGCGAGGTGCGCGGGCTCATCGGCGTGAGCCGCGACATCACCTACCGCACCCTCAGCGAGCAGGCCCTGCGCGAGAGCGAGGAGCGCTACCGCACCCTCGTCGAGAACCTCGACGACGCGGTGTTCGCCACCACGGCCGATGGGCGCTTCTCGTACGTGAGCGCGGCGATCGCGAAGTTCGGCGTCACGCCCGACCAGCTCCTCGGCGAGAGCCTCCTGCGCTTCGTGCACCCCGACGACGTCGACGAGGCCGCGCGGCGCTTCGCGCGGGCGCTCGACGGTCACAACGAGCCCTACGAGTTTCGCCTCGTCGACGCCCGGGGCAAGCTCCGGTACGTGCGCTCGTCGACGCGCACGGCTTTCGAAGAGGGCCGCGTGGCGGGGCTGCGCGGCGTGCTCGTCGACCTCACGCCGCAGCGCGAGGCCGAGGAGCAGCTGCGCATGGCGCTCAAGATGGAGGCCATCGGGCGCCTCGCGGGCGGCGTCGCGCACGACTTCAACAACCTCTTGAGCGTGATCGGCTCGTACGCGGAGTTCGCCCTCGGCGGCTTGCGCCCCGAAGACCCGCTCTACGCTGACATCACCGAGATTCGCAAGGCGACCGAGCGCGCCGGCGCCCTCACGCGGCAGCTGCTGGCCTTCAGCCGCAAGCAGGTGCTGCAGCCCGAGGTGGTCGACCTCAACCACCTCGTGGGGGGCATCGAGACGATGCTCCGGCGGCTCATCGGCGAAGACGTCGAGCTCGCGTTCGCGGCCGGCGCCGACCTCGCGCGCACCCGCGCCGACCCGGGGCAGATCGAGCAGGTGCTCATGAACCTCTCGGTCAACGCACGCGACGCGATGCCCGACGGTGGGCGCCTCACCATCGAGACGGCCAACGTCGACCTCGACGACCACGAGGCGCGCCTCCTCGGGGTGCAGCCTGGCGGGTTCGTGCGGCTCACCGTCGCCGACTCCGGCGCGGGCATGGACGATGAGACCCTCGGGCGCATCTTCGAGCCCTTCTTCACCACGAAGGGCCTGGGCAAGGGCACCGGCCTCGGGCTCGCGATGGTCTACGGCTTCGTCAAGCAGAGCGGCGGCGGCATCGCCGTGCGCAGCGCACCGGGCGCGGGCACCACCTTCGCGATCTACCTCGCCGCCGAGGCCTCCGAGGCGCAAGCCGACGTCGTGCGCCGCGCGGTCTCGAGCCGCCCCGAGGGCACCGAGACCGTGCTCGTGGTCGAAGACGAGGAGGCCG
>CANMAT010000236.1 GCA_947494865.1 Deltaproteobacteria bacterium | reverse complement strand
GCCGAGCCCGCCGGGCACGACGGGCCGCCACCGCAGCCGCCCGCGCACACGCCCCGGGCGCACACGCCCGCGGGGCACGCGTTGCCGCACGCGCCGCAGTTGCGCGGGTCGTTGAGCACGTCGACGCACGCGTCGCCGCAGCAGGCCTGGCCCGCGCGGCAGCCGCCGGCGCAGCCGCCGCCCACGCACATGCCCCCGGCGCACCGCTGGCCGGGGCCGCACACGACGCCGCAGGCGCCGCAGTTGGTGGGGTTGTTGGCCACGTCGATGCACGTGTTGGCGCAGCATCCCTGGCCCATCGCGCACGCGCTCGCGTCGCGGCAGCGCACGGTGAGGCAGCGCCCCGCGGCGCAGGTCTGGCCCGCCCCGCAGGTGATGCCGCACGCGCCGCAGTTGGCGCTGTTGGCGCTCACGTCAGTGCACACGTCGCCGCAGCAGGTGGTGCCGCCCGGACACATCACGCCGCCGCAGAGGGGCGACGCGACGCAGCGGCCCTGGTCGCACGTCTCGCCGTGGTTGCAGGTGTTGCCGCAGGCGCCGCAGCTCGTGGGGTTGTTGGTGACGTCGACGCACGCGTCGCCGCAGCAGGCCGAGCCCGGCGCGCACCCGAGGGGGCAGCCGGGCGTGTTCACGCACACGCCGCCGTCGCAGGTCTGCGCGGGCGAGCACGCGCGGCCGCAGGCGCCGCAGTTGTTGCGGTCGAAGCGCGGGCTCACGCAGCCCTCGCGGCAGCACGTGGTGTCCGCCGAGCAGGCGGGGCCGCCGTTGCAGCTCGCGCTCACCACGCAGCGGTTCGACGCGCACTGCAGGCCGGGGCCGCAGTCGCTGGTGGTCACGCACTCGACGCAGCGCCCCGTGCCCACGTCGCAGACGGGGAGCGTCGGTTCGACGCGGCAGTCGCTGTTGGCGCGACACCCGCCGGGTACGTCAACGTCGGGTCCATCGTCGAGGGGTACATCGACGGCGGGCACATCATCCCTCTCGCCCACGAGCTCCGAGCGTCCGCAGCCTCCGAGCGATACGATGGCCGCAAAGGCCATCCAGCAAGCCAGTTTATTCATTGCGTGTTTCCTCCGGGAAACGCGATCCGGGTGGCGCACACTACCCCCCTTCCCCGCGAAACACGAGTCCGCGGCAGGCGCTCCCACCACGCAGATTCCGTTGTTATGAAGCTATTCCGCCGCGGTGACGGCGGGGGCGATGGCGGGCGCGAGGGCGACCCCTTCGGCGGTCAGGAGTCGACGAAACTCTTCGCCGTCGATGTACTCCTTGTCGAGGAGCGCGGCGGCGATGTGGTCGAGCACGTCGCGGCGCGCGGTGAGCACCTCGCGCGCGGTGCGCTCGGCGCCCTCGACGATGCGCTTCACCTCGTGGTCTACGAGGTCGGCGAGCTGCTCGCCGTGCTCGCGCATCGCGCGCTGCTCGCCGGGGCCGTTGAGAAAGGTCGAGCGCTCGTGCCCGAGGGTCACGGGCCCGATGGCGCTGCTCATGCCGTAGTCGACCACCATGGCGCGCGCGAGGTCGGTGGCGCGCTGCAGGTCGTTGCCCGCGCCCGTCGAGATCTCGCCGAACACCACCTGCTCGGCCACGCGGCCGCCCAGGAGCCCCGCGAGCTGCGCGTGGAGCTCCGATTCGGTCATGAGGTAACGCTCCTCGGTGGGGAGCTTCATGGTGTACCCGAGCGCGGCGATGCCCCTCGGCACGATCGAGATCTTCACCACCTTGGAGCCGCCGGGCATCACCTCGCCCACGATGGCGTGACCCACCTCGTGAAAGGCCACGCGCTTGCGCTCCTCGGGCGAGATGATGCGCGACTTGCGCTCGAGGCCCGCGGAGACGCGCTCCACGGCCTCTTCGATCTCGCTCATGTGCACCTCGGTGAGGCCCCTGCGCGCGGCGAGGAGCGCGGACTCATTGATGAGGTTCGCGAGGTCTGCGCCCGCGAAGCCCGGCGTGCGCGCGGCCACCTCGACGAGGTCGACGTCGGGCGCGAGCTTCACCTCTTTGGAGTGCACCTTCAGAATGGCCTCGCGCCCCTTGCGGTCGGGCCGATCGACGAGCACCTGCCGGTCGAAGCGCCCCGGACGCAACAGCGCCGGGTCGAGGATCTCGGGCCGGTTCGTGGCGGCGAGAATGATCACGCCCTTGTTGGCCGCGAAGCCGTCCATCTCGACGAGCAGCTGGTTGAGCGTCTGCTCGCGCTCCTCGTTGGTGCCGAGCACGTTGGCGCCGCGCGAGCGCCCGAGCGCGTCGAGCTCGTCGATGAACACGATGCACGGCGCGTGGGCCTGCGCGTTCTCGAAGAGGTCGCGCACGCGCGCCGCGCCCACACCGACAAACATCTCGACGAACTCGCTCCCCGAGATGCTGTAGAAGGGCACGCTCGCCTCGCCCGCGACGGCGCGCGCGAGCAGCGTCTTGCCCGTGCCGGGCGGGCCCACGAGCAGCACGCCCTTCGGAATCTTCGCGCCGATGCGGGTGAACTTGTCGGGGTTCTTGAGAAACTCGACGACCTCGCGCAGCTCCTCCTTGGCCTCCTCGACGCCGGCCACGTCGTCGAAGCGAACGGTGATCTCGCTCTCTTCGAAGACCTTGCCCTTGCTCTTTCCGAACGCGAGCACGCCGCCGGCCTGGCCCTGGATGCGCCGCGCGAGCGCGCGCCACAGGAGCATCGCGCCCATGAACAAGAGCCCGTACGTCATGAGGGTGACGAGGGGGCCGTTCTCGGGCATGCCCGCGTACCGCACGTGCTGGGCCTCGAGCAGGGGCACGAGCTGCGGGTCTTCGACGCGCAACGTTTCGAACGCGCGCGCGCGCCCCTCGGCGGGCGTCGCCCTCCGGGGCGTAGGCGCCGTGGCGGTGCCGCTCGCCCCCTGCGCGGCGGGCGCGGCGGCCTCGGGGCGCAGGCGCCATCGAATGCGCTCCTCGCCGAGCACCACCTCCTCGACGCGGCCCTCTCGCACGCGCTGCTTGAACTCGTAGTAGGGCCTGGTCTGCGCCGCCGACGAGAGGTGATGCACGGCCAGCATGCCGAGCGTCACGAGCATCGCGATGGTCATGCCGACCTGGAGGCGTCGGTCGTTGGGCCCGGTGTCGCCCTCGCGGTCGTCGTCGCGCACCGGGCGGCGCTGCGTGGGGCGCCGCGGGCTCTCGTCACGCTCCGCCATGGCGCTCCCCGATCATCGGAAGCTTGCGCTTCACGGGCTTGGCGCCGTGCAGGGCGAGCTGCCCGCACGCGGCGTCGATCTCGTCGCCGCGCGTGCGACGAATGAAGACGGCCTGGTCGGTGCCCTTGCGAAGAACGTCTTGAAAGGCCAGCACGTCGTCGCGCGTGGGCGCCTGCCACTGCGCCGCCTCGATGGGGTTCATCGGAATGAGGTTGACCTTCATGGGCAGGTTGCGCAGCAGCCGCAGGAGGGCGCGCGCGTGCTCGGGGCGATCGTTCACGTTGCGAATGAGCGTGTACTCGAGGGTGATGCGCCGGCGCCGCGCGAGGGGATACCGGCGCAGCGCCGCCATGAGCTCGCCGAGCGGATACTTCTTGTTCACCGGCATGATGCGCGAGCGCAGCTCGTCGTCGGGCGCGTGCAGCGAGACGGCCAGCGCGATCTCGCCCTTGAACTCCTCGCCGAGCCGATCGATCTCGGGCACGAGCCCCGAGGTGCTCACGGTGACCCGCCGCGACGAGAGGTTCATCCCGTCGGGGTGCGTGAGCAGCCGCAGCGCGCGCGCCACGTTTTCGTAGTTGTGCAGCGGCTCGCCCATGCCCATGAGCACCACGTTGCGAATGGCCTCACCCTCGTCGAGGAGGGTGCGGCCGAGCAGCACCTGCGCGACGATCTCGCCGGCCGAGAGGTGGCGCTTGAGGCCCGCCACGCCCGACGCGCAGAACACGCACCCCATGGCGCACCCGACCTGCGTCGAGATGCACTGCGTGACCCGCCGCGCGGCCACGCGGAGGCCCGTGATCACGGGCGCGTCGTCGTCGGCCTCGAGCTCGACGTCTTCGTCTTCTTCATCGGGCAGGGGGGGGATGAGCACCGTCTCGACGGTGCCCGCCGCGGGGCTCTTCGGAAACCCGATGAGCACCTTGCGCGTGTCGTCGGCGGCGCGGCGCACCTCGCGGATCTCCGCGGGCATCGCGATGCTCCACGAGGCGAGCTTGTCGCGCAGCGTTTTGGCCGCGTCGGTCATGCGCGCGGGGTCGGCCACCGAGCGCGTGTGAATCCAACGGAACACCTGCTTCGCGCGAAACGGTCGCTCATGAATCTCGGCGAAGGCTGCGACCCACTCGTTGGGGTACGCACCCACCGGATCATCGCGCAAGGCAAAGGGGATTTGCGGCACGGCGCGAAGCTAACGCCGACCCGCGCGAACGGCAATTGCAGAGCTGACCCTCAGCGCTTGACGGGGAGCGCGGCGGCGTTCCACGCGAGCATGCCGCCCGCGAGGTTCATCAAGCCGTTGAATCCCAGCGGGGCGAGCGCGGCGGCCACGCGGCCCGAGCGGTTGCCCGAGCGGCAGATGAGCACCACGTCGACGTCGCGGTCCCACCCGCTCGCGGCGGCGGGAAACGCGCCCATGGGCACGAGCTCGGCGCCCTCGATGTGACCGAGGTCACCGTTGAACTCATGGGGCTCGCGCACGTCGACGACGCGCACCCGCGCGACCGACTGCGAGAGCTGCTGCGGGCTCACGTCGCGGTATCCAGCGGGGTGCGCGACGCCTTCGAGAAAGAGTGAACTGCGGCTCATGGCGTTGCCTTCTCGCGCGTTCGAGCCACGGGCGCAAGAAGCGTCGCGGGGCGTGAGGGCGGCCTTGACAGTGCAGGCGCGCGTCGCAACACTCTTCCGCCCCTCGGATCAACCCGAGGTGGGTGAAAGGGCTCCGACCCGCAATGCCGTTTTCGCAGGCTGATCTCAACCGATTCAAGTCCATGCTCGATGAGAAGCGCCAGCAGATCATCGAGAACGCGCAGAACACCCTCGCGGAGGGCATGGCCCTCGACGCCGACGACCTCCCCGACGAGATGGACCTCGCCTCGAGCGAGTACCTCCAGTCGTTTACGTTTCGTCTGCGCGGCCGCGAGAAGTTTCTGCTCGAGAAGATCGACCGCTCCCTCGAGAAGATCGCCAAGAACGAGTACGGCCTCTGCGACGAGTGCGGCGAAGAGATCGCCTTCAAGCGCCTCGAGGCGCGCCCCGAGACCAACCTCTGCATCCGCTGCAAAGAAGAGCAGGAGCGCGCCGAGCGCGACTTCGGCTGAACACGTAAGGGCACCGTGCGGTTCCTGGTCGTCGCCAACGAGACCGAAGCGTGCCCGTACCTCCCGGGGCAATCGATGCGCCTGCCGCTTCGCATGCCCCTCACGCGCCTCACCCCCGAACAGTTCGATCACCAGCTCGCCGAGGGCGACCGCCGCACGGGGCCGCTCCTCTACAAGCCCGCGTGCGCCGCGTGCTCCGCGTGCGAGGCCATCCGCGTGCCCGTCGCGCGCTTCGCCCCCACGCGCTCGCAGCGCCGCGTTGTGCGCCGCAACGAGAGCGACGTGGAGGTCGTGCGCGTGCGCCCCACGGTGACCGCGCAGCACCTCGAGCTGTACAACCGCCACTCGCGCGAGCGCGGCCTCTCGCTGCGCGCCGACCTCGCCACCGAGCGCGACTACCGCTTCTTTCTCATCGAGACCTGCGTCGACACGTGGGAGCTGCAGTACCGCGTCGCCGGTCGCCTCGTCGCGGTGAGCATCCTCGACTTCGGACGCGCCGCCGTCTCGAGCGTCTACCACTACTTCGACCCCGACGAGGCGTGGCGCTCGCTCGGCGTCTTCTCCGTGGTGCGCGAGCTCGAGCTCTGCGCCTCCCTCGGCCTCGAGTGGTACTACCTCGGGCTCTACGTCGACGCGTGCGCGCACCTGAACTACAAGGCCGACTACTGGCCCCACCAGCGCCGCATGAGCGGCGTGTGGCAGGAGTTCCGCAGTGACGGCCCCTGAGCGTACAGTCACTTATCTGAAGGTGTTTTCGACGACGCGGGGAATAATGCGTGTCACACTCCCGCGCGTCATTTGCCTTATGGAGGCCGACAATGACCCGAGTGCTTCTGGTCGAAGATGACGACAACGAGCGCTTCACCCTGTCTCGCGTGCTCGAGCGCGCCGGCTTCGAAGTCACCGCCCTCCCCCGCGGCGACGACGCGCTGGAGGTCCTTGCGGCCTCCCCGCATGACTTCGTGGTGACCGACCTCATGATGCCCGGCGTCGACGGCGTGTCGCTCGCCCGCCGCATCGCTGCGCGCTACCCCGAGCTCCCCATCGTGCTCGCGAGCGCGTTTCCCATGTGCCGCGCGCAGATCGACCGGCTCGACAT
>CANMAT010000235.1 GCA_947494865.1 Deltaproteobacteria bacterium | reverse complement strand
GCACGGGGGGGGTGATCCGCTGGCTCGCCGGGGTGCGTGTACCGGAGATCAACCAGGGGCTCGTAAACCCGATCCTGCGTCCCGTGCTCATGCACCGGGGAATCGCCTCCGCGCTCGACGTGGCGGTGATGGTCGCCGAGATGATCATTCCGCTGATGCTCTTCTCGACGCGCCTTCGGCGTACGGGCTTCGCGTGCGGTGTGGTGCTCCACGGGTTCATGCAGGCGTGGCTGTATCCGCAGCTCTTCACGTTTCTCATGCTGTGGGGCTACTACGCGTTCGTGCCATCGGGAGACCGCGCGTGGAGGGTCACCTATGTGCCCGCGTCGGCCTTCGACGCAGCCCTCGCGCGGGTGTACCCGAAACTCGATTGGATGGGCCGCACGACCTGGGCGCCGGGGCCTTCGCTCACGCTCACCGACGCACAGGGCACCGTGCGCGGAGGGGTCACGGCCCTGCGATGGCTGATGGTTCTCACGCCGGTCACTCTGCTCGCGTTCGCCACGCTGTCGCTCGCGGCGCCGGGGACGCGCCAGATGTTCACGGTGCCACGCGACGCGATCGAGAACGTGGTGCTCCTCGCGTGGGCGAGCTTGTGGCTCCCCGGAGCATGGGAGCGGACACTGGGGTGGGTACGGTCACAACCCACCCGGTCACAAGAGTGACCGTCGCAGGAGTGGGGGTGGGTGTCCGCAGGCGCGATGGGAGGGATCTCTCCCAGCGGTGGGTGTTCGAGTGTAGGCACGGCGGCGACAGAATCACCCGACGGATCAACCCGGCCCGCCACAGACGATCGCCGGACCGTGGGACGAATTCCTCCCAGGGAGAGTTCCCAAGAGGGGCAGAAGTACGGTACACGATCGCTGGCCCGGGCCTTGCGATGGAGTTATTCCGTGGGCGATCGACGCAATCACCGCACTTCTCTGCTCGACGACACCTCGGGTGCCGTGTTTGTGGAGTATGTGTCCGTGCTGCTCCTGGTCGGTACGATCACCGCCGCAGCGACTTATTCGCTCGGGCGGCCGCTCGTCGACTACTACCGTTTCGCCCAGTTGATCCTGGCGTTGCCCTTCCCTTGAAGGCTCCGCTCAAACATTTCGCAATGATCGTGAAAGGAACCGCCACCATGAAGAAGAACAACCGCTCGCTGGTCCGCAACACCGAAGGTCTCTCCACGGTCGAGTACGTGATCCTCCTCATGCTCATCGCCGTGGTGGGTATCGTGGCGTGGCGCACCTTCGGCAACACGGTGGTGGGCAAGATCAACGCGGGCAACAGCCAGATCTCGGGTCTCGGCGGCACCTGATCGGCGAAGGCGCTGTCGCCGAAGGCATCGCTCGGCGACTCGAACGATGCGCCGCGGCTTCCGCAGGGGAGTCCGCGGCGCGCGCGATTTGGAGGGTCTCTTTTGGTCGTCTGGGTGCCTCGGCTATGCATCCTCCTCTGCGTCGCCATCGCTGCGATCGGCGCGTGGACGGACTATCGCACCCGGCAGATTCCAAACTGGCTCACCCTCGGTGGGATCGTTCTCGGCGTAGGGCTCCAGAGCATCGCGGGGCACTATCAGGTCGAAGACCTGCAATACGGTGGGCAGACTGCCCTTGGAGGCGTAGCGCACGCAATCCTGGGCGCGGTCGTGTGCGGACTTCCTCTGTGGGTGCTCTTTCGCAAGCAGATCCAACGCGAAGACGGCACGCTCGACCAGGTGTCGGGCGGCGGCGACGTGAAAATCCTCGCTGCGATGGGGGCGCTCCTGGGGCTGTATCACGGCCTTGGATTGGAGTTTCTCTGCCTTGCCGCCACGTCAGTGCTCACCCTCGCGCGTCTTGCGTGGCACGGGCGACTGTTGCGCGTCCTCTCGAACGCGTTGTTTCTTACCCTGAACCCCATTCTTCCGAAGAAGTGGCGGCGGCGCATCACGGCGGAGCTCCTTCACAAGGTCCGCATGGGCGTCCCCATTCTGGTCGGAACACTGATGTTCGCCGTCAACCGGCTGGCCTGGTGATTGCCAGTTCGTGAGGAAGAACCGATGGCACCCCACACGATCGACCCCGCTCCCCGCTCTTTTCGGAAGAACACCGACGGGGCCGTGTATGTGGAGTTTCTGATCGTCTTCATCCCATTCTTCATCATGGTTCTGGGCATGATGCAGATCGCGCTGATGTACGCCGCGCACCTCGCGGTGCAACACGCCGCTGCGTCGGCGGTGCGCTCCGGAATCGTCGTGTTTCCCGACTGTGAGGCGCGCTACGACGGCGCCGCGCAGAACGATGTGAACGGTGGCGGGCGTGGCGAAGACCCCGCTTCGATGCTCGCCTCGGTGTTTGGCGCGGGGGGCGGCGCGAGCTTTCCTGGCCTCGGCGGTGGGAGCGGCGGTGGTGGCGGCGGGGCTCGCCTCGATACGATTCGCTTCGCGGCGAACCTCCCCCTCGTTGCGGCTTCGCCATCGCTGCAAGAACTCGAGGGCGACGTCTCGCCCGCGCGGCAGAACCTCCTCGGTGCGATCGGTGGCACGACGTCGCCCGCCGTGCGTCTCGCGCTTGGCGCGCTCGGCTACAACAACATCGCCGTCGCGATCAACTTCCCCAACATGCCCAACCGCGCGAGCGCGACGTTTCAGACGCGCCTCGCCGCGCGTGCGCCGCTCACTGCGCGCGTCACCTACCTCTTTCACTGCGGCGTTCCCATCGTGTCGGCCATGGCTTGCGACGATGCAATCTCGGTGTTCAGCGGCGTGCCGTACCGTCAGGTCGCCCACCTCGCGCGGGCTCTTTCGGCTGGGCACGTCCGCGAGGCCGAGGGGCTCGAGACGGCCCGCCGCGAGGCGTCGACCCGGTTGCGCCGTGCCGATTACAGCCTCCTCGCGCGCGAACTCGATGCGACCGCTGCGGGCGCAGGTTTGTCCGCAGCCTTTCTCACGCTGTCGCGCGGCAACTACTCGATCATGCGCGCCGAGGCCACGCTGCCTTTGCAAGGCACACAAAGCGCCCGCATCCAACGCCCCTGCTTCAACGTCAGGCGATGAAATCTTCAGCGCACGCAGGTGATGCCGTGACCCCCAAGAATGCCTCCCGCACACCTCGGAGTCGCCGCCGACAGCGCGGCGCAGCGTACGCCGAGACCGTGGTGATGCTCCCCTTCTTCATCGCGGTGTGGTCGTGCATCATCTACGTGCACAACGCCTACGCGGAGAAGGTTCGTCTCATGGCGGTGAACCGCAACTGCGTGATGACCTACGCCTTCGATGCGTGTGAGCGCACCCCGCCGGGGTGCACCCTCACGCGCGGGGCCTCGGGCGGCGAGGGGCCAGGCGAGGTCGGCGGCTTCGTGGGCGCGCTCGGCAGCTTCGGAAGCGGCATTCTCACGGCGGTCACCGGCGCAAGCGTGAGTTCGCGCATGACCTCGTCGGTGAGCAAGCCGCGCGCGCTCGGCGGCGGAGGGACGAGCGTGCTCGTCGGCAACGCGATGCAGTGCAACACACGCTACCAAGACAGCCCCGTGCGCTCACTCGCCGCGGGCTTCTGCAGTTTCATCGGCATCGGCTGCTAAGCGACGATTCGAACGAGGAGACACTCCCCAATGCGATCCCGCTTTCAGCACCTCCCGCATGCGACCCGCCTCGCTGCGTTCGTTGGCCTCGGTCTCGCTGTGACCTCGGTCGCCGCGATGCGACAGGCGCGCGCCCAGATGCACGAGGGGATGCGCCACCTCGCTCGTCAACTCATGCCCTACGCGGAGCAGGGGGTGATCGAGTCCCCGCGGCGCGTCGAGATCAATGGTGAATCACTTTACCTCGCGATGGGCACCACGCACGACGGTGTCGCCGCCGCGCTCGACTACTATGAGTCGTGGTGCGACCGACGGGCGGGGCATGTCACCGAGTCGGTTGCACAGTCAGACAGCTCCGCGTTCGGCGCGCTGTGGTCCTCGGGAGGGCGCCTCGGCACGCGCCTCGAGATGGTGCGCGAGGGCGACGAGAACGAAGGATACGTGATCTGCGTCGACGTCGGTGACCGTCGCCTCACGGGCGCCGAACTCGGGCAGCGCCTCCGCGCCGTCGTCGACACGGGCGACCTCTCGCACTGGGGCAACCTCCGGTACGCCTACGTGCAGCGGGCGTCGACGGGCACGCGGATCATCACCGTGGCGACCGACGGCCGGTTCAACCTCTTGCGCATGTTTCCCAGTGAGGGAGACGCGCCGGGCGAAGACGCGCCGGGCCTCACGCGCTTTCCGGGCATGAGACGCGTGCTCTCGGCCCACGAAGAAGGCCACGGCAACAATCTCGGACTGTACTCCGCGCGGGCCCCCATTGCTGACGTGCGCGGATGGTACCGCACGGAGATGACCCGCCGCGGGTGGTCGCTCTCCGACGTGCCCGCCACCGTGCGCCTGCCCGCCGCGGCGGCGAACCACCGCGATCGCTCGCTCACGTTTTCGCGCGGCAACGACGCCACCCTGGTGCTCGTGTTCGACCACGCCGACGGCATCACATCGATGATGTCTCTCGCCGCCCTCTAAGCGCCCCTCCGTCACATCGCCCCGTCGATGCAAGGCGGTCCGCGGTTGCCGTTGTGTCTCGCACTGACTTTGGTCTAGTGTCTCGGCGCCTGCGACGGTGTCCGCGGCGGCGGCGCCGCGCACGGCGCACGCATCGGCCAACGCGCGGCATCGGTTGAGGGTGATTGGATGAACACGAAGGCGCTTTTCATCGCGATCGGGGCTGCGGTTCTCGGGCTCGTGTTCTTGCTCATGTACAAGAAGCGCTTCGAAACCGAGGCGTCGGGCGGCACGCCGATCCCCGTGCTCGTGGCCGTGCAAGACATCCCTCTCGGCACGGCTCTGACAGAGACGATGCTCGGTCAGCGATACATTCCGCAGGCCTATCTCGAAGACCGATTCATTCGGTACTCCGACCTTCGTCGCATCGTCGGCGTGCGCGTGAGCATGGGCCTCAAGGCCAATCAGACCGTCATGTGGACGGACCTCGCCACGGCCTCCGACGCACGCCGCGACCTGTCGAGCCTCGTGAGCAACGGCATGCGTGCCATCACGGTGCGCGCCGACATCACCAACTCGTTCGGTGGCCTGCTCCGCCCGGGCGATCGTGTCGACGTGCTGGGCACGCTCTCGCGCACTGGTGGCGAGAACGACCGCGTCACCATTCCGCTGCTCCAGAACGTGCTGGTGCTCGCGGCGGGGCGAGACACGGGCGGCGAGGCGCAGCGCCAGCAGGTGAACGGCCAGTCGAGCCCGTCGAACCAGCCGCAAGACATCTCGCAGGTGACGCTCAGCGTCTCGATGGAAGAGGCGCAGCTTCTCACGTACGTGTCTGATCGTGGCGGCGCGAGCGGGCGGCACACCGGGCTGACGCTCGTGCTGCGCAACCCCGAAGACATCGCCATCATCGAGAACGTGCCCGAGACCGGCATCGACGACATCTTCGAGCCCGTGCGTCGCCAGCAGATCTCGCGTCGTCGTCGCCAGATCATCGAGCGCATCGGCCCCAGCAACCCGAACCCGTAGCCTCGCACGAACCTCATCGAGGAGCCGCCGAAGACCGCCATGACCCTCCGCACCCTCCGCACGCTGCGCCTCGCTGGAGCGCTCTCCGTCGCACTGTCCGCTGCACTGATCCCCTCGGCGGCCTTCGCGCAACAGCCCGCCGCCTCGCCCGGCCGCAGCGCAGGGCGCGACCTCACGCTCGCGATCGGCGAGCAGGTGGTGATCCCCGCGGGCGACATTCGGCAGTTCTCCGAGGGCACGCCTGGCATCGTCGACGTGCGCACCTCCAACGATGGCCGCATGATCGTCGTGGGGCAGCGCGCGGGAAGCACTACGCTGCTTCTCATTCACGCGGGCGGCAACCAGGAGAACCTGCAGATCACGGTGTTCGCGCGGCGCCCCGAGGCCGTGCAGGCTGAGATCGAGAACCTCCTCGAGGGCTACACCGGCGTGCAGATTCGACGGGTGGGTGCGCGCCTCTACCTCGAGGGCGGTGTGGCCAGCGAGGCCCAGCAGCGCCGCGTGCAGCAGATTGCGACGCTGTATCCCGGCCAGGTCGAGTCGCTCGTCGCCATCGACCCGACCATCGTCGAGCGACGCATCAACGTTCGCCTCGACCTTTACTTCGTCGAGCTGTCGACCAACGCGTCGCGCCGGGTGGGCCTGTCGTGGCCGGCTTTCATCGGCGGGAGCGCGCAAGACTGGCGTCTCGACTCTTCGTACAACCTCATCGCGCCGCTCGGCGGGCAGTCGGTGCCGCCGGGCATTCAGTTTGCGCGCGCGACGCTGTCGAACCAACCCCTGCCGCGCCTCGACATCGCCGCGAACGGCGGCTACGCGCGGGTGCTGCGCCAGGCCACGCTC
>CANMAT010000234.1 GCA_947494865.1 Deltaproteobacteria bacterium | reverse complement strand
CGGCCCCCGCGCGGTCGGGCGCCTCCTCGATGGACGCGAGCGCCCGCTCGACGCTCGGCTTGAGCCCCGCGCCCCGGTCGTCGGGCGCGCGCGTGCGCAGCCACTCGGAGCGCGTGCGCAGCCACTCGACGCGATCCTTCACCCGCGACTCTTTGACGGTCGCGAGAATGGCGTCGACCTCGGCCTTCCACGCCGCCGCGTCGCCCTGCGTTACGGCCTGCGCGTAGCGGGCGCGGTACAGCTTGAAGAGCAGCCGGTTGGGGAGCTCGTGCACCGACTCCTCGGCCTCGACGGGCTCGATGAGGTCGCGGCCGCGCGCCGTCGCGCCGATGCGCCCGAAGCCTATGCCGAACACGAGGCGCAGGTAGGCCCCGAGGGGCGTGAGCTCCTTGACGAAATCTCTCTGCGCGATGGCCCAGAGGCCCTCGAGGGCGCCCGCCTGATCGGCGCGGGCGCGCTCGTTGACGGCGCCGTCGCCCGCGTCGAGGGCGAGCGCGAAGCGCACGAAGCGGGGCATGTCGGTGGCGTCGGAGAGGCCCCGGTCGTTGAGGCCGCCGAGCACGCGCTCGCGGGCGCGCGTGACCCCGAGGCGGTCGCCCGTGCGCTCGTGGAGCGCGCGCGTCACCGCCCACGCGAGCCTGCGCGACACGGGCGTCTCGGGGTCGGTGAACACGCGCTCGGCCTGCTGATAGAACCCGTCGTCGACGAGGGTCTCTCCGCGCAGTGCCATCTCGATCACCCGCGCGCCGAGCCAGGCGCCCTCGACGGGCGTGAGGCGCCCCCGCGTGACGAGGGCCACGAGCGCCTCGGGCCCCGCCGCCGCAGACCCCAGCACGCGCGCCCGCAGGGCCGCCAGGGCTGCGGCCGACTCGACGGTGGGGGCGCCGTGAAACATCGCCGCCTCGACGCACGACGCGGCGTCGTCGGGCTCGTTCACCCGGGCCTTCAGGGCGCCCAGCGACGACCACGTCGCGGCCTCGTCGCAGCCTCCGCGCGCCACGGCGCCCTCGAGCGCGCGGATCTCTTCGCGGAGGGCGGCGTCGTCGCCCTCGTCGTCGATCTCGACGGGGATCTCGGCCTCCTCGACGGGGGCCTTCGCGGCGGGCGGGCGCTGCCTCCGCGGCGGCGGGGCCTCGTCGCGCGAGGGCCGCGCCTCGGAGCGCTCGCGGGCCGCAGCGGCGCGTTCGATCTGCAGCTCGGGCCACTCGAACACGCTCTCTTCTTCGAGGCGCTCGAGCTCCATGCGTCGGTCGGTGGCCACGTAGTCGACCCAGCGCGCGAGGGGCACCTCGTCGGCCGTGCGCACGCGCATCACCTGCGGGCCGTCGCCGTCTTCGTGCACCACCACGAGGCGCGCGCGGTCGAGCTCGAGCAGCGCGCGGAGCTCGTCGCGGCGCATGCGCGGCGTGAGCTGTCGGCCGACGGGGAGGTACAGGTTGTCGGTGCCCGCGGCGCGCACATACCCGACGGTGCCGGTGAGCTCGGAGACGCGCACGCTCATGCGGGAGACGCCCGGGCGCACGATCTCTTGCAGCGCGTAGCGGGTGCCCGACGGGCCCGCGAGGCGGGCCACGGTGAAGCGCGCCAGCTCTTCGGGGGTGACGGCCTCGACGAGGGCCTCGAGCGCGAGAAACTGCTCGGCGTCGAGGAGCCACAGCTCGGGCTCGCCGGGCGCGGCGGGGCCGAGGCGCAGGCGCACGGTGAAGCGCGTCTCGCCCTTCGCGGCCGCGAGGTCGACGCGGGGCGCCTCGAACGCGGGCGTGAGGGCGTCGTACACGCTGCGCCACGGGAGCGCGCGGTCGGCGTAGCGGGCCGCGCCGCGGCGGTCGACGAGGGCCACGCGCTCGCTGCCGCGGAGTCGCTGCGCGCGCTGCGCCGCGAGGGGGAGCGCGTAGCCCCACTCGACCCACAGGCTCGCGTCGCCGGCGCGGGCGTACGCGACGACGCCCTCGGCGGGCTCCTCGCGGGCGCGCAGGAGGAGGTACATCGGCGCGTTGGCCACGCGCAGGAGCATGGCGCGCGCGCCGTCGGCGTCGGTGATCTCGGCCACCGAGGCGTCGTCGCGGCCGAGGGCGAGCAGGCGCTCGAGCGTGCGGTGCGCGCCGCCGTCGGCCATCGCGGCGTAGAAGATCGCCTCGTCGGCGGGCAGGTCGCCCCGCGCGCGCACCGGCGGCAGCGCGTCGAAGAGCGTGCGCGCCACGTCGTCGCCCGCGAGGTCGTCGGCGAGCGCCACCACGTCGAGGCCTCGCGCGCGGAGCGCGCCCGCGAGGTCGTCGGTGAGCGCCGCGCTGACGAGCACGCGCCGCGCGGGCTCCGTCGCCGAGGCGAGCGCGCGCCACGGCGCGTCGACGAGCGCGGGCGCCGCCTCGGCGAGCGTGTGCAGCGCGGCGAGGTCGCGCTCGGTGTTCGTGAGCCGGATTCCGTAGGTCATCGCGGGGAGAGATCGGGTGCGTCGCGCCAGAGGGGCGCGGAGCATGACATACACCCGCCGCTGGATCATCAGCCCGCCCTTCGCGCCGCGGGCGCTCATGTTCTCTCCGCCGAGCGACGTTGTTCGGAGCAGCGGGGCGCAATTCAACTAGCGTCCCGTCGAGTGCGCCCCATGAAGCCCTTGCGAATGCCCGCCGATTTCTCGCTGCGCGACTGGTTTCTCCCCGCGGCGTTACGCGTCCCCGCCGACGCGCTCGAGGCGCCCGGGGCCCGCTGGGCAGCGCGCCGCCGCACGCAGCGCTTCATCGCGCTGCTGCTGGTCATCGTCGCGGCCACGTCGCTCTCGTCGATCGCGCAGCTCGCGCAGGCCTTGTGGCCCTCGGGCCTCGCGGCGGGCGCGGCGGGGCTGGCCGTGGCGGGCACCCTCCTGGCAGTGCGCCGCGGCGCCTCCGTCGAGCGCGTCGGCGCTGTGTTCCTCTGCGCGCTCTCGCTGCTGGCGGCGGTGCTCGCGATGCTCTCGGGCACGCACGGGGTGATCTCGCTCTTCTGGATCGCGCTGGCCCCCACGCTGGCGCTCTCGATCGCGGGCCCCCGCGCGGCGCGCGCGGTGTTCGTCTTCACCGCCGCGCTCATCACCGTGTCGCTCTCGGTGATGTACCGCGGCCTCGTGGCCCCGCGCATCGACGTGAGCCGCGAGCCCGGCGCGCACATCGTCTCGATGCTCGGCGCGATGAGCACCTACTACGCCCTCTCGCGCGCCTACGAGCGCGAGAGCGAGGCGAGCATCGCGGAGCTCGAGCGCAACAACGCGGCGCTCACCGAGGCCCGCGTCGCCGCCGAGGCCGCCAACCGCGCCAAGGGGGCGTTTCTCGCCGCGATGAGCCACGAGATTCGCACCCCCATGAACGGCGTGCTCGGCATGACGACGGTGATGCTCGCGTCCGAGCTCCCGCCGAGCGTGCGCGAGGGGCTGGTGACCATCAAGCAGAGCGGCGACACGCTCATGGCGCTGCTCAACGACCTGCTCGACCTGTCGCGCATCGAGTCGGGGCGCCTCGAGATCGAGCAGTGCCCCGTCGACGTGGCCGCCGAGGTGCGCACCGTGATGACGCTCCTCGCGCCCTTCGCCCTGGAGCGCAGCAACCGCCTCGAGGTGCGCGTCGGCGACGGCGTCGCCCGCTACGTGGTGGGCGACCCGCTGCGCGTGCGTCAGGTGCTGCTCAACCTGGTCTCCAACGGGCTGAAGTTCACCCGCGGCGGCGCCGTGACGGTGCGCGTGAGCGCCGACGGCGACCGGCTGCGCCTCGACGTCGAAGACACGGGCATCGGCATCCCCGCCGAGGTGCTCCCCTCGCTGTTTACGCCCTTCAAGCAGGCCGACGCGTCGACCACGCGGCGCTTCGGCGGCTCGGGCCTGGGCCTCGCCATCGTGCGTCAGCTCGTCGACGCGATGGGGGGCCACGTCTCCGTCGCGAGCGTCGTGGGCGCGGGGAGCACCTTCACCGTGTACCTCCCCGCGCGGCCCTGCGCCGCGCCCGTCGCGCTGGCGCGCGAGTCGGCGCCGCCCGCGCTGCGCCCGCTGCGCGTGCTGGTGGCCGAAGACAACGCCATCAACCAGAAGGTGGCCACGATGCTCCTCGAGCGCCTCGGGCACGAGGTCACGGTGGCCGACAACGGGCGCCGCGCCCTCGAAGCGCTCGACGCCGGGCGCTTCGACCTCGTGCTCATGGACTGCCACATGCCCGAGATGGACGGCTTCGACGCCACGCTCGCCATGCGCCTGCGCGGCGACCGCACGCCCGTCGTGGCCCTCACGGCCGCGTCGCTGCCCGAGGAGCGCCAGCGCTGCTTCGCCTCGGGCATGGCCGACGTGCTGCTCAAGCCCATCAACCGCGCCGACCTCACGCGCGTGCTGGCCCGCTACGGCGCGCTCGCCGCGGTCGCGTCGCCGACGCCCTAGGTACTAGCCCTTCGGCGCCTTCGCCGCCTCGCGCTGGCGATCGGTCTCGCGCGCGAGCTCGCCCTCGATCACGGCGCCGCTCTTCTGCACGCGCTCGACGCGAATCTCGCCCACGTCGTCGCCGAGGGGCACCCCGAGGAGCTGCTCGGCGAGCGCGCGGTGATCCCGCTCGTGCTCGTGGGGGAGCGCGTCGCCGTCGCTCTCGTACCCGATAATCAGCTCGCGCTTGCCCGTCGCGGGGTTGTGCCGAAACCTGATCGTCACCTCGGCCATCGCGCTCAGCCCTCTTTCTTTACAAACGTGCGAATGGTGGTCGCGTCGAGCACCTTGCGCTCGAGCAAGAGGGTGTACAGCGCCTCGTGCAGCGGGCGGTTGTCCTCGAGCAGCGCCTTGCACCGCAGCGACTCCTCGCGGAGCACCAGGTCGATCTCGTCGTCGACGCGCTGCCGCCGGGCCTCGCCCACACCGCCGCCGCGGTCCTCGCGGCGCATCTCGTCTTCGAGCATCACGCGGGCCCCGAGCGAGCGGCCCATGCCGTACTGCTCGACCATGGCGCGGGCGATGGTGTTGGCCTGCTGCAGGTCGCTCCAGGCGCCCACCGAGGCCTCGCCGAGCACCAGTCGCTCGGCGGTCTGCCCGCCGAGGCCCACGCAGATGTCGGCGCGCATCTCGTCTTCGGTGGTCACGTAGGGCTTCGCGCGCGCCGCGCGGAGCACGTACCCGAGGGCGCCCTCCTGGTCTTGCGAGATGCAGATGCGCTCGGGCGGCGTCGCCTTCGGGAGCAGCATCGCCACCAGGGCGTGACCGGCCTCGTGAATGGCGATCACGCGCTCCTCTTCGGGCGAGAGCACCACGGGGCGCCGCGTCTTGCGCTGCAGGGCCTTGTCGACATCATCCGCGGTGAACTCGGTGGCGCCCGTGCGAAGCTGTTGTCGCTTGAGGGCGCGGCACACCGAGTACAAATGGTCTCCCGAGAAGGGGATGTTCTTCTCGCGGTCGGCCATGCCCTCGGTGCGTCGCACGAGGTGCTTTACGAGCTCTTCAGAGAGGCCGAGCGAAAACTTCTTGTCATAGATCTTCACGATCTCGGTGCGGTCTTCGGCGCTGGGCGCGGGGATCTCGATCATGAACTCGAAGCGCCCCGGGCGCATGAGGGCGCCGTCGAGCGACTCGAGGTAGTTCGTGGTGCCTACCACGAAGATCATCTCGTTCTTGCGAAAGCCGTCCATCTCGGTAAGAAGCTGGTTCACCATCGAGTGCTCTACGCCCGAGCCTACGTAGGTGCCGCGCTGGTGGGCGAAGGCGTCGATCTCATCGAACACGATGACCGACGGCGCCGACTGCCGCGCCTGGCGAAACACCCGCCGGAGGTTCTCCTCCGACTCGCCGACCCACTTGGATTTGAGCTCGGGGCCCGACACCACGATCACCGTGGCGTTGAGCGCCGTGGCCACGGCCTTGGCGAAGAAGGTCTTGCCCGTGCCCGGAGGGCCGTGAAAGATCACCCCGCGGGGCAACAGGCTCTCGATGGCCTGAATGTCCCCCTCGGTGCCGAGGTTCTCCTTCCGCCGTACGAGCTCGATGAGCTCTTCCCGCAAGCGGGTCTTCACCTCATGGTATCCGCCGAGGTCTCGCTCCAGGTCTACGCTGGGGAGCTCGATGTCATCGCTCACCGTCTGCTTGCGAATCTCTTGATACACCTCTTGCGTCATGGGGCGCCCGGCGGTCGCCTCGCGGCGCGCGCCGAGGTCGTTGAAGATGCGCCGACAACGTACAGGGTTGAGGCCCGAGACGTACTTGTAGAGCCCGAAGGGGTCGAAGTCGCTGGCGTGCAGCGCCTTCGCCTCGCGCTGCGTAATGATCTTGGGCAGCGCCTCGCGAGGGATGCCCGTAATCTCTCGCTTCGCCCCGAACACCCCTTGAATCACCTTGGGGATCTCGAAGCTCGGGTCGCGAAAGCCCAGCAGAATAGCCTCCGGGT
>CANMAT010000233.1 GCA_947494865.1 Deltaproteobacteria bacterium | reverse complement strand
CCCCACCGTGGGGCTGGGCCTGCGCTACGCGACGCCGGTCGGTCCGCTGCGCCTCGACTTCGGCCTGCGCCTCGCGGACCTCGGCTGCGATCGCACGGCGCGCGAGGTTAGCACGCAGAACGCCGCCGTCGGCTCCGGTCGACCTTCGTACTACGTGCTCAACACTCCGCGCTGCGGCTTCTTGTTCTGGGACTCGATCCCCATGTCCGTGAACATCTCGATCGGGGAGGCCTACTGATGGCGCGCAGGCTCATCGTC
Source organism: Deltaproteobacteria bacterium (assembly GCA_947494865.1). Taxonomy (GTDB): domain Bacteria; phylum Myxococcota_A; class Polyangia; order Polyangiales; genus CAISKJ01. Next base: position 6,116 of record CANMAT010000233.1, on the reverse strand, counting down.
GGGCTCGCACGCGTCGTCGTGAGCCTCGGGCTCGTGGCCACCGCCCTGGTGCTCCACCTCCCCACGCGCGGCGGCCGCGTCGCGCTGCGCGACATCGTGGCGGGCGTACTCCCCGGCGCGGTCCCGGGGCGCCTCGTCGTCGGCGCTGTCGACGTGCTCTCTCCGCGTGAGATTCGCCTCTCGGGCGTCTCGTACGCCGACGCGCGAGGCGCGCCGCTGCTCGGTGGCGCTATCGTTTCCGTGCGGCCGGCGTGGCGGCTCTGGGGCGCGATCACGGCGGGAAGGCCCTACCCGGAGATCGACGTTCACGCCCGCACCGCGTGGGCGCGCGTCCCCTATTTCGAGTCGTCGCCTCCCCCGCAGCCCTCGGCGCACGCAGAGCCCGCGCAGGCGCTCTCGCTGCCTTCGCTGCGCATCACGGTCGACGAGGTGCGCGGCGCGCTCCCGCAAGTGCCGCTCAGCGCGCGCAACCTTCGCCTCGACGCTGGCCTCGCGCTCAACGGCGCGACCACCGTCGACCTTCGCAGCCTCGGCCTCACCCTCGACGCGATGGGCCTCCGCGACGAGCGCGTCGACGGCTCGGTGCGCGCGTCGATCGGCGACCCGCTCCGCGTCCAGGGTGCGCTGCGTCTCCGCGGGCCGTCGCTCGACTGCGACGTGAGCGCAGAGACCGACGCCGCGGGGCGCATCGCGACACGCCTCCACGGCTGCGCCCTCACCGCCGGAGGCCTCGACACGCTCGCGCGGCGCGCCCCCGATCAGCGCCTCGGGGTCACCATCGCGGTCGAAGACGCGAGCGTTCACGGCGTCGGCGGCGGGATGTGGGACGCCCGCGTCGCGCTGCGCCTCAACGGCCAGCCCGTCGCGCTCGCGGGGCGGCTGAGCGCCACCTCGCAGACGCTCGACGTCGTCGTGCGCCACCTCTCAGCGCGCAGCATCGCCGCCGCTGCGCCCGTGACCGATCTCGACGGCATCGTCCACATCGAGCGGCACGTCGAGGGCGACACGCAGCGCTTCGTTGTCGACACCTCGCGTCTCGTCGCGGCCGTCTCCGACGTTCCCGTTCCGCCCGTGCGCGCGGCGGCCCGACTGCGCGGGTCGCTCCTCACCGTCGACGACCTCGCGTCGCCCGACATCGGCCTCTCTGCGCGCGGGTCGATCGACCTCGAGCGCGGGCCTTCGGAGTTTCACGCCGAGGCCAACGTCTCGACGCCGGAGATCTCTCGGTACCCCTGGGTGGCCGGCCGTGCCTCAGGCGCGCTGCGCCTCCACGCTGAGGTCAACGGCCGCAACGGTCGACTCACCGCCGAGGTGCACGGCACCACGCAGCGGCTGCGCCTCGCGGGCGTGCGCGCCGAGTCGGCGGCCCTCGACGCGACGGCGAGCCTCGAGCATGAGCAGGCCTCGGTCGACGTCACCGTGGCCGCGCGACGCCTCGTAGTGCCCGGCGCGCTCGGCCCGGCAGACGTCTCGATGCGCGCTGTGGGCGATCCGCGTGGGCGCCTCCGCACGCGCGTCACCGCGCACGGCGACGGCCTGCTCGCGGCGCTGGGTCCGGCCGCGGCGGGTCAGCGCGGCGCGACGGCCGTGAGCGCCGACGTCGAACTCGACCTCTCCAATCCGGGCCGCTTTCGCACGCGACTGGTGAGCTCGTCGCTCACGCTGCGCGGTGTCCGCGCGCGGGTCTCGGGCGACGTCGCGGTGCTGCGTCGCGCGACGCGCGGCGAGCTCCCGTCGGGACGCCTTCGCATCGAGAGCGACGGGCACGGGTCCATCGCGGTCGCGCTCTCGCCGAGGCGCGTAGAGGCGCAGCTCGATGCGCTCGACCTCGCGTGGCTGCGACCGCTCGTACCGGGCGCGCCCGCGATCGATGGCGTCGCGACGGGGAGCGTGAGCCTCGATCCCGATGACCTCCGCGGGGCGCGCGTGTCGCTCCGCCTCGAGCGCGGCCACGTCGACCGCGTCGGCGCGGTGAGCGGACAGCTGGACGTGACGCCATCGGGCGGGCTGACCAGCGTTGCGCTGGTCGTCGCGTCGGGGCGGCCGGGCGCCTCAGCGACGTCGCATCCGCGCGTCGTGGCGAACCTCCAGGTCGCGCCGCCGCGCCGACTGAACGACGTCGACGCTTGGTTCGCGGGCGTGCGCGGCGGCCGTTTCGCCGTCGAAGACCTCGACCTCTCGGCGTGGAACGACCTCCTGCCGACGGGCCTCGGCGCGCAGGGGCGAGTCAGCGTCACGCTCGATCTCTCGCGCCCTGCGACCCCTGGGCCCCTCCGCGCAGAGGCGCACGTCGAGGCGCGCAACCTCACGGGGGGCCTCCGCCTCGCGGGGCGGCTCGTGCCTGCGGTCGTTCCGCTCACGCTGCGCGCCGTCGGCTGCACCGACCTGCAGAGCGCCGCGATCGACGGCTCGACGGCGCGGCTGCGCGTGGCGCTCACGCCGTGGCACTCGGGCGACGCCGAGCCGGCCGCGCGCCCCTGCGGCAATGAAGAGCCCCTCTTGCCGCGCTCCTTCGCGGCCGTCGACTGGGGCGTTCGCGGCCCCTGGCTCTCCGCGGCACGTTCGGCGCTCGAAGAGCTCCGCACGCCGACGCGCCCGCTCTCGGCCGCCACGCAGGCGCGACTCGCCGCCACCCACGTGAACCTCCGCGTGAAGCTGGGCCCCATGCTTCGCGCCGAGTGGCCCCTGCGCGCGGTGCCCCTCCGCGGCGCCGACGGGCGCCCGCGCATGCTGCAACCGCCCGACCTGCCCGCCGACGCGATGCTGCTCGTCGAGACCGCCGCGGCGGGGCCTGCGCTCGGCCTCGGCGTCGATGTGAACGTCGATTTTCGTGCGAGCGCGCTCCCGCAGATCGGGCTCGACGAGCCGATCTCGGCGCGCCTCATCTCGTCGCTGCGCCCCGTCGCGCAGGGCACGCTTCTCGGCGCGGTCGAGGGCGTGCTCGACGGCGCCATCGAGCTGTCGCCCAACGCGCTCGCCGAAGACCGCGGGCTCATCGCGCTCACCTATCGCGCCCGCGCGAACGGCGCGCAGCTCATGGCCGGGGCGACGAGCGCCGTCGTGGTCGACCGCTTCGAAGTCGACACGCAGAACATGAAGCTCGAGCGCTTCGCGTGGGCGCGCGCGCGGGGCGTCCGCGGGGCGCTCGAGCTGCAGCTACACGCCGACAACGTGGGCGCCGAGCACGTCTCCGCGTGGGCGAAGCTCAGCAACCTGCGCGCGCGCATCGGCGGCGTCGACGACCCGCGCGAGACGCCGCCTGTGCAGATCTACACGAGCGCCGCCCTTGTGCCCCGCGAGGGCGAGGGCAACACCCTGCGCTCGTGCCTGCACGCCACGGCGCGCGCCGCGATGCCCGCGTGCGACCCGCTCTCGACCGAGGTGCCCGACAGCGAGGCGTCTCTCTTCGCGCTCGCCACGATCCCGATGCTCGGATCGTTCTGGGCGCCGCGGCCGTCGCCGCGCGACGCAACCGTGCAGGTCCACGCGCGGAGGTTCCGCCTCGAGACGCTCACACCCTTCGTGCGCGACGACAACATCGCGGGCATCGGCGGCGCCCTCGAGGCGAGCCTCCGCTGGGACGGGCGCCACCCCGAGGCCTTCTTCACCGACCTCCACGTCGCCGACGGGCGCGCCGAGATCGTCTCTCTCGGCGAGCCGCTGCGCGAGCTCGCGCTCGACGCGCGCATCGAGGGGCCCCGCGCGCGCATCGACACGATGTCGGCCGCGATCGGCCGCGGCCACGTCGACCTCACGGGCACGGCCGACCTCACGGGGCTCCTTCGCGAGGTGGCCGGCGACGGCGCGGCGACGGGCCCCCGCGCGGTCGTCGCGATGCGCGGAGAGACGCGGCAGATGCCGATCGGCGTCGAGGGCAACACCTACGGTTGGATCGACGGCGCGATCCGCTACTCGATGGAGGTCGCCCGCGACGGCGCGACGGGGACGCTCGACATCGAGCGCGCCTCGGTGCTGCTCAAAGAGGAGCAGACGCGCGACCTGCAGCCCCTCTCGGTCGACCGCGACGTGTTCCTCCTCGGGCGCACGGCGACGCCCGCGGCGCGCGCGGCGGCGGCCTTCCCCATGAGCGTGCGCTTCGCGTCGGAGACGCCCATCTGGATCCGACGCAGCGACCTCGCCGTCGCCCTCCGCGCGCACGGCGACATTCATCGCGAGCGCGGCGGCTGGGGCGTTGCAGGGGTGATCGAACAGGCCAACGCGCAGAGCTGGTTCTCGGTCCTCGGCAAGCGCTTCGAGCTCGACCGCACGCGCGTGGTGTTCGACGGCGGCGTCGCGATCAACCCGCAGCTCGACGTCGCGGCCCACCACGACTCGACTACCCTCGGTCGGCTCACGGCCATCGTAGGCGGACGTCTGCGAGGCCCCTCCATGGCCTTCGGCGCGGTGAACTTCCCCGACGCCACGCAGGCCGAGATCCTCGCGATGATCGCGCTCGGGCGCCGCGACTCGCAGGGCGCGAGCGGCGACAGCGACCTCGGGCAGCAGGCGGGTACGCAGTTCGCGTCGCTCATCACCGCGATGACGCTCGGAACGGTGAACTCGGGGCTGTCACGCAGCGGCGGGTTCCTGCCGACGATCATCCTCGAGCCGGGTCAGGGCGCGACGTCGGGCCGATACGGCGCGGGCCTCTCCCTGGGGCCGCGCGTTTACCTCCAGGCGACCTACGGCGCGGCGTCGAACGCGCTCGGGCAGGCGAACTCGACGACGCAGATGTTCCGCGTGCTCCTTGAGCTCGCCATCTCGCAGGCCTGGTCAGCGTCGGCGTTCGGCGACGTGGGCCGCGCCGAAGGCGCCACGCAAGGCAGCACGGGCTTCGACGTGTTCTGGTCGCCCTGACGGGGCGAACGGCTCAGCGCAGCGAGAGCAGCTGCGTGAGGCGCTCGAGCATGACGAGGGTCTGCAGGTTGCGCACGTTGTACCCGAACGCGAGCGCGGGCTCGGTGAGCACACCCGTCGCCACGTTGCGGTTGCCCGCGACGTACACCGACGGGTGCACATTGTCGGGGTCAATGCCCTGGTGGGGCAGGCCCTGCATCGCGGCCCAGTAGTCTACGAGTGGGAGGTGGTGCTCGGCCGCGAGGCGACGAATCACCCCGTTGATCTCGAGCCCTCGCCGGCCCGCCTCGTCGCTGCTCATCTGATCGGGAACGGTGCTGAGCACGAGCACGACGTGGCGCCCCTCGACGCGCGCGATCACCTCGCGCAGGTTGTGCTCGTACACCTCGGCGGTCGACCGCTCGGCGTCGTTGGTGCCCGTCATCACGATCGCGAAGGCGGCGCGCGTCGCGTCGAGCTCGAGGTCGAGGGGGCTGCGCCCGTCGTCGGCGTGCAGGAGAGCCCGCGATGTCCACCCCGCCTCGGCGCTCACGCTCGATCGCGAGAACGAGTTGTTCTCGGGGTCGCCCGTGAACGAATGCCGACGAAAGTACTGCACCACCGGCTCGAGGCGCGACCACGCCCCGAGCTCGTACCAGCCGTGTCCGATGTCCTTGAGGTAGCTCCCCGACTCGGTGATGCTGTCGCCGAGCTTGGCAAACACGTCGGGGCGCAGCCCCGCCGAGGCACCCGCGCGAAACACCGCGCGCACGTGCGCGGCGGTCGCCTCGTCGAAGGGCACCACCGACAGCTCTACGCGGCGCGCCAGGGGCATCGCGGCGAGGGCCTGTGAAGACGGGGGCTGCCACGCGGGCCCGGGCGCTGCTGGTCGCGCAGGGGCGGTCTCCGGGGCCCCTACCGGTGTCGGGGCGGGCGACGGCGTCGGGGCAGCGGCGTGGGCCCCGGTATCGCCCGTGGTTGCGGCGCGCTGGGGGCGTGGGTCGGTCGCGGCGGGCCTGCGGCACGCGACCGCGGTGAGCGCGAGGGCGAGGGCGAGCGAGGGCTTCATGCGAGCTCCTTGCGAGCAGTATCGATGAGCTCGTCGGCCATCTGGCGAATCACGGCCTCGTCTTCGCCTTCGACCATCACGCGGAGCTTGGGCTCCGTGCCCGACCAGCGGACGAGCACGCGGCCCGCGTCGCCGAGGCGCGCCTGCGCGGCGCGAATGGCGGCCTGCGACCGAGGCATCAGATCGAGCGCGCGGCGCGACTTGAGCGTGG
>CANMAT010000232.1 GCA_947494865.1 Deltaproteobacteria bacterium | reverse complement strand
GCAGCCTCGCGCAGCAGCGAGGCGCGCGGATAGGTGCGCGCTAGCCGCTCGAGGATCTCCGAATGCCCCGGTTCGAGCTTCTCGGCGTCCCGCAAAACCTCAAGCGCCGGCCCGACCGCGAAGCGCGCGAGCCACGCGTCGGCGAGCGCGAGCCGCGAGCGTACGCGATCCTGTAGGTTGCCACCGCGGTCTGCATGGGCAACGCTTTGCTCTGCACGCACAACGTCGTCGTCGACCCGATCGGCCGTCACCGGGAGCGGCAGCGGCGACGGGCGCGACAGATCGAATGGTTCCTCCCCCGTGGCGACGTCCAGGGGCGCAACGTTGGGCATCGATCAGTTCCTCATCGCCCCAGCATCAGCGGCCATCGCTTCGCTCGGCGAAGGGTGGAGACGCTCCTGCAACGATTCGTACTGGCGGCGCGCCATGGTCACGTACTGTCCGCCAGGGTGGTTCTGAATGTAGCGCTGATAAGCGTCTGCAGCTTGCTGGTAGCTCCCCTGCGACGCGTAGGCGCGCCCGAGCCCTACAAGCGCCTCGCCATACTGGGGGTTCGACGCGAGGGAGCGACGAAAGTTCGAGACGGCCGACGAGAACTCGCCATCTTCGATATCGACGAGGCCGAGGCCTGCGAGAGCCTCGCTACCTGAGGGTCTGAGCGCAAGCGCCGCGCGGTAGCGCTCCCGCGCCTGCGATGCCCGCCCTTCATCTTGATATCGATCGCCGTCATCGACGAGCTGCTCGTAGCTGCGACCCGAACCCGTCGGTGCGGCGTTGCTAGCGTTGCTCGAATGATCGCGGAGATTTGCCGGGGAAACTGCCACGTCAGGCTGCGCACCGCCATCTTCTGCCGCAATGGACGCTGCGCTTGTCGCCATGGGCGGCTCATTGCGGGTCAGCGCCTGCGCGAGCAGCTTCGCGTCCTCGTGGTCGGGATCACTCTGGAGCACAGTATCGAGCTCTCGCCTCGCCCCTGCCGAGTCGCCTTGAGAAGCTAGCATCCTCGCGAGCGCGAGGCGCGCGCGAACCATACCTCCCCCGCGCAACACCACCCCGCGAAGCCCCTCGAGCGCCTGCGCACCGAGGCCTGTTTCTCGGGCAACGAAGGCCCGCGAGAGTTCAAAATAGAGCGACCCGCCTCCCGCAGAGCGGGCGGACTCGAGGTGTCGCTGCGCCCCGGCGACATCGCCCGCGATTCGGGCTACATCGGCGAGCAACGCCTCGGTCGAGGCCCGGGCGGCGCCTCTCAACGCCCCGACGCCGACCTCTGCCATTTGCACGTCTTGGCGCCCTCGCTCGATGCGATCAGCCGCGTCCCGCCGAAGCACCGCCGCCTCTGCGCGCAACGTCGCAACATCTTCGCCCGCGGTAGCAGCGCGCACGTCGAGGTCGTCTGCGCGCTGACGCAGCAACTCGCCCCACTGCGCCATCACATACGCACGTGTCGAGAGGGTTTCAGCATCGGCAGGCGCCCGTGCGAGTGCGCGCGTGAGCTCCTCGCGAGCGTCTTCGAGCGACTGGCGCGTGTAACGATTCGCCATGCGGCGCGCACTCTCGAGACGCTCCGACGACGCAGGGCTCGGCGTCGGCACTGCTGCTCTGCCCACATCGCGGGCGCCTGAAGACAAAGCCCCAAGCCGCCACAGGCCGAAGCAAAGCCCCGCCACGACCAAGACTCCAAGCGAGAGGCCGACGAAAACACGACGGAACCTGCGCTTGTCTACCACCGGCGCAATGTCGATTTCGTGGTCGGGCGATGACTCGGGGCGAGCACGAGGAGACGAATCGGAGGTCGTTTCGGTGCGCAACCGCGAGGTGGGAGCGGAGATCGCAACCCCTGACCTCCCCAAATTAGCAAGAGCATCGCCATCGACGGTGCTCAGTGCTCCGCGCGGGGCGGGCGGAGGGAAGACTCCGCCGAGTTCAGCAGTCGATCGAGTCGGCAGCGAGGACGTTGCGACCGGAGCGGTACGCGCAGTGTCGCCGGGATCGCTGCGCGTCGACGGAGCAGCAGGCGGATTCGGAGGATCGGGCGGAGGAGGCGGGGCCGCGTATCCGTGGGCCGTGCTGGAGTGCGGCATCGCCCCCGGGCGTAATGTGTTCCCCGTGAAGGGCGGGAGCGGCATTCGCGCTACCCCACTCGCAGACGCAGGAGTGGGCACCTTCGGGGGCGAACGACCAGCAGGGGCAGCGGTGGCAGCGCGTATCGAGGGCCGAGGGACTGAAGGAATTTGAGAAGCGCGAATCTCGGCTGTCGAAAAGAAGCTCTCGAGTTCGGCGATCGCGCCGAGGGGCTTCCAGGGCTCCGAGCCGCGACAGATCTCGTCCATCTTGCTGACGCGCCCCTCGAGGATCCACTTTTGAAGCACGGCCAGTGAGTCGAACGGAATCACCGTCCCATCTGGGCGTCGCAAACTCCAAGAGCGAACCCCGTCCGGGTGCGAAGCCGGGCGGTAAATCTTGAACTGGTGGCCACAGTTGGTGCACTTGACCGTCGTTCCGCGCTCGGACACAAGCGCGTCGTCGAACTCGTACTCTGCACGGCAACGATCGCAGACAACATCCATCGAATTCCCGCATTCGCTCGCAAAAACTGGTCGAACGATATCAGAGCCACGTTCGCACTGTCGACGACTCCTCGGCTCACGCGCGACCTTCATAACACGCTGCGACGGCACGGTTCACACGCTCACCGTCAACGGAGCTTCACAGTCGTTGAAATCGCCCAATGCGCTCTTCCGTTTCGCCGCAGACCTCGACGGCACGAAGGGTGCTTGGGTTCGCGTTCAGCTCATCAACACGGGTTGGTGTTTGTCCCAAGGCTCCACGTCGGAGGCATCGCAATGCGCACTCTCGGGCATACGCTTTCTGGGTTCTCGATCACGGCTCTCCTCGGCATCTTCCTTACGGGGTGTCCCGTATGGGGCGATGAGCACGATCGCTCGGGCATCACGCCCACTCCTGTCCCCGACGCGGGCTTCGTCACGTGCACCAGCAACTCCGAGTGCCCCAACGGATATTGCGACGCATCCACGATGCGTTGTAACACCGCGGTTCGATGCACGACGGGCGCGCAGTGCCCGATCTCCTTCACGTGTGACTCTCGCAGTTTCTGCGTGCCCGGCGGCTGCGCCACTAACGCCGAGTGCGCTGCGATCGCGACGGGCCTCGTTTGCGACGCGACCTCACACCGTTGCACTCCTGGGGGCCGCTGCGCTTCCGACTCTGAATGCGCATCGACGCCGACAACGCCGGTATGCCTCGGCGGTAGCTGCCAGCCTCGAGCAAACCAGTGCCAGTTCGACTATCAGTGCACCGGGGCGGGTCAGTCGTGCGTCGACGGCCGGTGTGTTGCGGGTTGCACGAATTCAGCGAACTGTGGGACCGGGCAGACCTGCGCCAATGGCCGCTGCGGCTACCCGACGTCGGGAGCCTGCGGCACGCCTTGCGCGACGGGGCAGGTGTGCGCGAGCGGTGTGTGCCTGCGTACCTGCGGCAACGATGCAACCTGCGGTGCGGGCTTCATGTGCGACAACGGTGTGTGCCGTGTTGACACGCGCCCCCGCCCCTTCTGCACCATGGACTCTGAGTGCAACCGCGACTCGATTTGTTACAACGGCGCCTGCCGCTTGCTCTGCCCGACGCCCTCTGTCACGCCCGACGGCGACTGCATGCGGGTCGATGTCCAATTCAACCTCTGCAGCCGGGACGCAATGGGCCGCGCGCTCTGCACGAGCACGAACGAGCAGATGCCTCAGTGTGCGCGCAGTGCCAACTGCGCAGCAGGCCGCATGTGCGTCAATGCCCGCTGCCAGTGATGCGCATGGCTCAGCGCCACGCGACCCGCCCGATCCGAACGCTCTCACCCCCTCGCTGATCGCGTAGCACAACTCCCACCTGCGGCGAGCCAAGACCATCAGCCACTATCCAACGAGACGTCATGGGGCGCACCTCGCCGGGGGCCGCTGCGTCACGCGGAGGGTCGATCGTGCCTGCAGTCGCATAGAACGAAGCGACGAGCGCCTCAGGCACGCCTGCCGTCACTTCTGACGCTCGATCGTTGGGCACCACGCGCACGGTCCATGCTCCGCAAGGGGTCCTATCGCATCGAGGCAATACAAACTCTCCAGATGCCTCAGGGCGAACGACCAACGCGCCACGCACAAGCTCCCATCGTTCGATTTCGGGAGGTCGGTTGAGTTTGCCCTTCGCGTGCACAACCAGCCGTCGGAAGGCCTCTGCGGCCGGAGCCCCCCCCGCACACGCGAAGTGGCCCAACGATGTATCGAACTCTGCGGGAGCCCCCCTACACACCGCCGCCAGCACCACGAGCGACCGCGTCGCGCTCACCGCCCACGCGGGAACCTCGACCCCCGGCCCGAAACCCAGATCGATGCCCCCATCGGCTGCGGCGCACGCGCGCGGATCAGGGATCTCAGACTCATCGCAGACGCGCCACCGCACCACGGGTTGTGTGACAGGGAGCGGATCCATGATCGCCGCCTCGATACGAATCAGCCTGCCAGGCCGCACCTCGGGCGTCGCAGTCGTCAACGCGAGAACACGCAGATCATGCACCCCGGAGGGCGACACCTGCGCGAGTCCGTCGCACCCCGCCAGCACGAACATGACGCCCAACCACCCCTGCGCATACACAGCGGCGCCTACCCTAACACATCACTCTGGTGGTACGACGCACTGATGACGGCAGCGATCCTCGTCGGCGCCCCCCTGACGCTCGACCACCTCCTTCGTGTTGCGCGACAGGGCGCGACGGTGACCCTCGACCCCGCCGCGCGTGCGCGAATGGTCAGGGCCCGCGCTGCGGTAGAGACGATCACCGATGGAGGGGAAGACGCGCCCTGCGTATACGGCGTCAACACGGGCTTCGGCGCGTTGGCCGAGACGCGTATCTCGCCCACGAACGTGCGTAGGCTCCAACACAACCTGCTGCGCAGCCACTCCTGCGGCGTCGGAAGCGCGCTGCCCACGGACGCGGTGCGCGCGATGATGCTCCTGCGCGCACATGTTCTCGCGCTTGGATACTCGGGCGCGCGCCCCATTGTGGCCGAGACGCTTCTCATGATGCTCGACCGGGGCGTGCATCCGGTTATCCCCTCGCAGGGTTCCGTCGGGGCGTCAGGGGACCTCGCTCCGCTCGCACACCTCGCCTGTGTGCTTATTGGAGAGGGCAACGCCGAGCATCGCGGAGAGACTCTCGATGGCGCTGAGGCGATGCGCCGCGCCGGCATCACACCGCTGGCGCTCGAGGCCAAAGAGGGCCTCTCGCTCATCAATGGGACGCAGTTCATTCTCGCGGTTGGCGGCCTCGCACTGCATGACGCGTTCGAACTCGCAACGCACGCGGACATCGCGGGCGCCATGTCGCTGGAGGCGCTCAAGGGCACGGGGCACCCCTTCGAAGAGCGCGTCGTAGCGGCGCGGCCACACCCCGGGGCCCTCACGTGCGCAGCGAATCTCCGCGTGCTTCTCACAGGCAGCGAGATCGCGGAGAGCCACAAGAACTGTGGCAAGGTACAGGATCCCTACTCGCTCCGCTGCATGCCTCAGGTACACGGCGCTTCGCGCGACGCATTCGCTTGGGCGCTCGAGGTCTTCGCGCGCGAGATGAACTCCGTGACCGACAACCCGCTCGTGTTCATCAACAGCGATGGGGCTGACATTGTGTCGGGCGGCAACTTTCACGGTCAACCCCTCGCACTCGCACTCGACCTCGTCGCGATCGCGGCCGCAGAGCTCGCCAACATCTCCGAGCGGCGCGTGGAGCAGCTTGTGAACCCGGCGCTCTCATCGGGGCTCCCGCCGTTTCTCGCGCCACACACGGGGCTCGACTCGGGCTTCATGATCGCACAGGTGACATCAGCCTCGCTCGTGAGCGAGAACAAGGTGCTCTGTCACCCCGCCAGCGTCGACTCGATCCCCTCTTCGGCAGGTCGCGAAGACCACGTCTCGATGGGTGCCACCTCCGCCACAAAGGCTAGTCGGGTCATTGCCAACGCGCGCATGTCCATCGCGATCGAGACGCTCGTCGCGGCGCAGGGCCTCGACATGCGGCTGCCGCTTCGCGCCGGGCGCGGGGTCGCGGCGGCGCACGATGCGATCCGCGTAGTGGTAGCCACGCTCTTGTCTGACCGTGCCCTCGCGCCCGACATGCGAACGATCGAGGCGATGATTCGCAACGGATCGCTGCGGCGCGGCGTTGAAGCTGCAGTCGGCCCACTGGCCTGAGCCCGTGCAAGCAGCTATCACGATCGCGCTCTGCACAGCGGCGTTCGCGGCCGGGACTATCGACGCGATCGCAGGCGGAGGCGGGCTCATCACCGTACCCGCCCTCCTCGCTGCGGGGCTCCCCCCG
>CANMAT010000231.1 GCA_947494865.1 Deltaproteobacteria bacterium | reverse complement strand
GATGCGCGCGATGCGCGGCGCGGTTTCGGCCATGCGCAGGCGCCCGAAGCGGTCGACAATGATCACGAAGGGGTACGCGCTGAGCCGAACGCGGCGCGCGATGCTGTCGCCCGGGTCGACCACCATGCGCGACGTGAGGCCGAAGCGCGATTGCCATCGCAGCCCGAAGGCCACGGTGGCGGGGCTGCGGTCGGAGTTCTCCGTGCGCAGGCTCACCACGCGCACCCCGCGGCTGCGATAGACGCGCGTCACCTGCGCCTCGAGGAGCGGCGCCTCCTGCTGACACGCGCTGCACCAGCCCGCGCCGACCACGACCACGGTCGCGCGCGCGTTGCAGAACTCGGCGCCGTAGAAGTCGTACGGCGCGCCCGTGTCGCAGGCCGTCGTCTGCGGCGCCGCGAGGTTGCACGCGCCCACGGTGGCGCAGAACGCGCCCGTCGGCGCCGTGGCGACGCAGCCCGGCGCGCCCGCGTCGACGCCCGAAGGCGGCGGCGGCGGCGGCGGCGGCGGTGGCGGCGGTGGCGGGGGCGGCGCGACCGTACAGTCGGCAGGCTCCCACGCCCACTGACCGATCGGACACGCAGGGGCGGTCGGCCCCGTGGGACCGCCGCGCTGACACCGGCCCGTCGCGCGGCAGAACCCGCAGCCGGCGCGCGGCGTACACGCGTCGCAGGAGGTGCTCGACGCGCACGGGTCGGCGGTCGCCGCGCAGTAGTCGTCGACGCCCACGGGCTGCACCACGCAGCGGCTCGCGCAGGTTTCCCGCTGAAGCCCGCCGCCGAGGCAGCGCACGCGCGTGGAGGCGTCGATGCAGCTCCACACCGTCCACCCCGCATAGCGACCGCAGGGCTCGACGACCGGAGGCGGAGGCGGAGGCGGAGGCGGCGGAGGCGGCGCCACGTCGCGCGGGGTGGCGCTCACGTCGCGCGGGGCTACCGTCGCGTCGCGCGGGGCTACCGTCGCGTCGCGTGGGGCTACCGTCGCGTCGCGCGGGGCCACGCTCGCGTCGCCAGGAATGACCCGCCACATGGGCGGCGCCTCGGGCGGATCGCTCGGCGGGGCCGAGGGGCGCGCCTGCGATGGCCCGCCGTCGTCGTCGAGGCCGTCGTAGAAGAGGGGCGCGTCGGGGCTGCCGATGCAGCCCGCGACGGCGGCGTAGCCAAGGAGGGTGGCGTAGCGCGCGGAGCTTCTCATGGTGTGACCGTTCGGTAGCCGACGGTGCCGAAGAATCGCAGGCCGGTGGAGGCGACGACGCGACGCCCGTCGGCGGAGACGCGGCCCGTGTCGACGCGCGCGAGCACCCCGAGCGCGGGGCGCCCGCCGCTGGCGTGATTGCCTACGGCCACGATCTCGACGAGGGCGCCCGGCGCGAGGCCCGACACGTTGGGAAACTCCACCGCCGCGGGCGCGCTGAGCACCGCGTCGGAGGGCGAGATGGCGTACGCGACGGCCGGCGCGCGCACCGCATAGGGCGGGAGCTTCGCGACGGAGACGCGCACCACCCGCACGGCCTCTTCGGCCGCCGTCACGGGGTACTCGATGGTCGCGGGGGTGAAGCGCAGCGAGAAGCCCAGGCCGTCGACCACGGTGAGGGGCGCGCTCGCGCGCATCGGCGCGACCGCGCGGCCGCCGCCCTCGAAGGTGGCCACGTAGATCGGGCGCGTGAGCGTAACAAGGCCCATGCGCGTCGCGTTGCCGGGGTTGAAGTCGTAGAAGACGTCGGGGCGGCGGTTGAGCCCGTCGAACACGAAGGCCGCGCCGTGCGGGTACTCGGCCGTCGCCGGGAAGCACGTATCGATCGCGATGCTGAAGCGCCCGTCGGCCCCTGTTTCGCCGGGGAAGCAGGCCCCGCCGCAGATGGAGAGGAGGCCCCGGGCGACGGGTGCGCCCGCGTAGTCGAGCACCTGCCCCGCGACGCGACCGAGGTAGTACGCCCCCGGCGCGCAGCTCCGCGCGCCAGCGGGCGCATCGATCACCACGGGCGCCTCGGGGGTCGCGCTCCCCGCCGCGGCCGCGTCGGCGCCGTCGACGAGCCCGTCGACTTCACCCGGCGCGCACGACGGGAGCGCGCACAGCCACGCGAGCGCAACTGCGCCCCCCCGAACCTGCATCGTGCACCCCGCGCGCGCCATCGGAGCGTCCCGTAGCACTTCCGATGCCGCGGCCGCGGAGGCCGCGCCAGAGTTACCGATCGGTAGGCAATTCGCCGAGATGGAGCGCGCAGCGGAAGTCGTCGAAACGTTGGCACGCTGAACAGCCCGGTGACCACTCGGTAGTCAGAGTGTCCACCGCGTGCGCGTCGGGGGGGAGGCGGTGTGGTCGGCGCGCACACGATGTGGGGCGCCGGGTTGTTCCTCGGTGCGGGGGCGCGTGGTAGAACGCCCGTCGGCCGATGACGAACACACGCGAGCCCGGCGACGCGAGGGCGCAAATTCTCTCCGCCGCAGCCCGGCTGATGGCCGCGCACGGCTTCGACGGCACCTCGCTGCAAGACATCGCCGACGCGGTGGGGGTGAGCAAGCCCGCGGTGCTGCACCACTACCCTTCGAAGGAGCACATCCGGGCCGCGGTGCTCCAGTCGATCCTCGAGCATTGGCGCGAGGCGCTGCCGCGGCTGCTGCTCGCGGCGAGCTCCGGCGAGGGGCGCTTCGACGCGGTGTTCACCGAGCTGCAGCGCTTCTTCGGCGAGAGCCCCGACCGCGCGCGCATGCTCGTGCGCGAGGGCCTCGACCGCCCCGACGAGTTTCGCAAGCTCCTGCGCGGCACGGTGCGCCCCTGGCTCGGGGCGGTGACGGAGTACGTGCGCACCGGCAACTCGCTCGGGCGCCAGCACGACGACCTCGACGCCGAGGCGTACGTCATCATCGCGCTCCAGATGGTGGTGTTCACCAACGCGCTCGGCCCCGTGGTGAGCGCCGCGATCGACGCCGGCCCCGAAGGGCGCGAGCGGTACCACCGCGAGGTGGCGCGCATCGCGCGGTCGGCCCTCTTCGCCCGCCCCCCGAAGGCCCCGTCGGGGCAGTGACGCCTACCGTTCGATAAGCGCGGGAGCGTACGCGCCGATCGCGGCGCCGGTGGCCGTCGCGAGGCGAATCGTGTCGGGGATGCCCACGCCGTCGTAGGCGCTGCCGATGGCGTGGAGCCCCGGCTCGCGCGCGAGCAGCGTGCGAATGGCGGCGACGCGCGCCGCGTGCCCCACCGACGGGAGCGGCGACGTCTGCGTAAAGCGGTACACCCTTGTAAACAATGGCTCGGCGCGAAAATGCATGAGGCGCTCGAGGTCGACGCGCGCCTCGCTCACGAGCTCGCGGTCGTGGCGCGCGAGGGCGTCTTCGCGGCCCGCTCCGCCGAGGAAGCCGCGCATGAGCGCGTACCCGTCGGGCGCGCGGCCGGGCCATTTGCTCGACACCCAGGTGCCAGCCAGGAGGCGCAACCCCTCGCGCTTGGGCACCACGAAGCCTGTCGCGTCGAGCGCGTGCGGAACGTCGCCGCGCCGGTACGCGAAGAACACCGTGGCCGCCGACGTGTACGGAACGGCCCCGAGCGCGTCGGCCAGGGGCTTCGCCGCGCCCTCGACGAGGCGCCCCGCGACGTGCGTCGGGAGGCCGAGCACCACGTCGTCGGCGAGCAGCACCGCGCCGCTCGCGAGCACCACCTCCCACGGAGACGTACTCCCGCGGCGCACGCTGGCCGCGGGCGTGTTGAGTCGCACGGCGCCCTCGGGCAGGGCGCGCACGAGCGCGTCGACGAGGGAGCCCACGCCGTCGCGCAGCGCCACGAAGGCCGACGGCGGCGCGTTGCCACCATGACGCTTCGGCAGGGCCGCGCGGGCCGCGCGCACGATCGAGCGGTCGCGCTTCGCCATCTCGACGAGCTGCGGAAAGGTCGACCGGGCCGACAGCTTCCACGCGTCGCCCGCATAGATGCCCGCGAGCAGCGGCTCGACGAAGGCCGCGACGGCCTCGCGACCGAGGCGCGCCTCGACGAGCTCACCGATCGACACGTCGCCCGACACCTCGTGCATGCGCGGCATCACGAGGTCGGCCAGCACGCGCACCTTCGCGCCCCACGAGAGCATCGGCGAGCGCAGCACGGGCGCGAGCTTCGTGGGCACGCCGAGCACCACGCCTTCGGGCATGCGCGCGAGGCGCCCGCGGTGGGCCACGTACACCCTGCGGTTGGCGGGAATGGTCTCGATGAGCTGATCGCCCAGGCCCAGCTCTTTGCAGAGGGCCGCGCCCTCGGGCTTGGCCGCCACCCACGAGTCGGGCCCGCCGTCGATGAGGAAGCCCTCATACCGATCGGTCACCAGGTTGCCGCCCGCGCGCGCGCTGGCGTCGAGCACCGTCACGTGGAGGTCGGCCCCGCGGGCGAGGGCGGCCTTGCGGGCCGTATACGCGCTCACGAGCCCCGAGAGGCCCGCGCCCACGCACACGAGGCGTCGCGTCACGCGCGCTCCGTGAGGGAGTGAACGAGGTCGGCCAGGGCGCGCACGTTGTCGACGGGCGTCTCGGGGAGAATGCCGTGGCCGAGGTTGAAGATGTGCCCCTCGCGGCCCTTCACCGAGGTGAGAATGTCGGTGGCCTGGCGGAGCATCACGTCGCGGGGGCCGAGGAGGAGCACCGGGTCGAGGTTGCCCTGCACGGCGACGCCGTTACCGAGGCGATCCCACGCGGGCGCGAGCGGCGTGCGCCAGTCGACGCCGATGACGGTGCCGCCCGCGTCGCGCTGGTGCTCGAGCAGGGTGGCGGTGCCGGTGCCGAAGTGAATCACGGGCACGCCGCAGGTGGTGACCTCGGCGAGGATGCGCGCCACGTGGGGCTGCACGTAGGTGACGTAGTCTTGCGGGGAGAGCGCGCCCACCCACGAGTCGAAGAGCTGCACGGCCTGGGCGCCGGCGGCCACCTGGGCGACGAGGTACTTCGCCACCACGGTGGAGAGCTTCTCCATGAGGGCGTGCCACGCCTCGGGCTCGCGGTACATGAGCGTCTTGGTCTTCACGAAGTGGGCGCTCTTGCCGCCCTCGACGAGGTAGCTCGCGAGGGTGAAGGGCGCGCCGGCGAAGCCGATGAGGGGCACGCGGCCGTTGAGCTCGCGGCGAATGAGCTTGAGCGACTCGAGCACGTACCCGAGGCCCTCGTGCGGGTCGCACACGCGCAGCGCGTCGATCTGCGCGCGCGAGCGGATGGGCTCGTGAATGACGGGCCCCTCGCCCGCGGCGAACTCGAAGGACGCGCCCATGGGCTCGAGCGGGAGGAGAATGTCGGCGAAGAGAATGGCCGCGTCGACGGGGAGCGCGTTGACGGGCTGCATCGTGACCTGGAGCGAGAGCTCCGGCGTGTGACACAGGTCGAGGAGGGTGTGCTTCGCGCGCAGCGCGCGGTACTCGGCCATGTAACGGCCGGCCTGGCGCATGAACCAGACGGGGGTGCGGTCGACGGGCTCGCGGCGGCAGGCGCGGAGAAATCGGTCGTTCATGGCGGGGGCGATGCTTCGCGCGCCGACGACGTCGGGTCAAGCCTCTTCGGCGCTACGGGGCGTCGCGCGAAACGGCGCGCGGCGTGCGGCGGGAGCGGCTCAGCCCAGGTGCGCTTCGAAGAGCTGCACGAGCTTGTGCTTGGGCACCGCGCCGACCTGACGGGCGACCTCTTTGCCGCCCTTGTACACGATGATCGTGGGGACGCCGCGGATGCCGAGGGTGGCGGGGGTGTTGGGGCTCTGATCGATGTCGAGCTTGGCGACCTTGAGGCGGCCGTTGAACTCGGCCGCGATCTGGTCGATGAAGGGCGCGATCTGCTTGCAGGGGCCGCACCACGTGGCGGTGAAATCGATGAGCACGGGCTCGGTCGAGTTGACCACTTCGGCTTGGAAATTCTGGTCGGTAACGGTCTTCACGTGCTCAGATGCCATTGGTTGCCTCCGGTGCTTGTTGGGGAGAAAGGGAGTCGCAAGATGCGACCGCGCGGAGAGGCTGTCAACGACCGTACGCGTCGTGCGCGGGGGGCGGCGTCGAGGGCCTCGGCGGCACGAGCGAGCAGTGCGCGTGGGGGTTTGCGGCGGCCTCGGCGATGCTGTCTCTCACCACGCGCTCGACGATGTCGAAGACCTCTTCGGGGGCGAGCCTGCTGCGCGAACCGTCGGCGTGGCGGGGCGCGCCGCCGACGGTGCTGCCGCCGCCCCAGCCGTGCTCTCTCGCGTCGAGGGCGCCGAGGATGCGCGCGACGGGGAAGCACTTCACGAACTCGGAGCGCTTGGCCACGGTGTAGCCGTGGGTGCCGTCGGGGAGCGTGGTGTGGATCACCACGCGGTCGTGGCCGTCGGCGAAGAGGCGCGCGTGGGCGCGGGTGCCGAGGCTCTGCACGAGCACCCACTGGGTGCCGCG
>CANMAT010000230.1 GCA_947494865.1 Deltaproteobacteria bacterium | reverse complement strand
TGCGCCGGGGCCGTTGACGGTGTCGAGGCGCACCTGGCGGCCGCCGCTGTCGATGCGCACCTCGACGTTGTCGACGGAGAAGTCGCGCACCTCGCCCAGCGAGCCCGCGAGCGAGCTGCCTGCTTGAATGGGCGCCAGCGCGCCCGGCGGCGTAACGCCCGGGCGCGTCGACGTGGTGAGCGTGTCGGTGTCGTCGCCGAGGCCCCGAAACGCGGTGCGCGGCCCCGACGGGTCGAAACAGCCGATGGAGAGCAGCGCGAGTGCGAGTGCGAGCGAAAGCTTCATGGCGAACCCCGGAGACGACTCTAGCGGCGTTGGGCGTGTGCCACAAGCCGGGGAGAGGGCGTGTCGGGGGCCGCGGGTGCGACGGAGCGCGATCAGGCGGGCGTGACGGGCTTCGCGCGCGGCGCGACGGGGCGGCTGGCGAACTCGGCGACGAGCTCGTTGTAGGGGCCGAGGAGCCACGCCGCGAGCGCCTCGCGACGGTTGCAGGTGTCTCGACGCGCGGGGGGTGACCTCGCGGCGCGCGTGCCGCCGCGCCTACGATCACCGTCGCTGGGATCATGAAACCCGCTGCGCCACTGTTTGCGTCGCGCAGGCGCCCGCACGATGCGCGACCCGCCCTGGTATCCACGCCGCGGCCACGCCGCTTCATGAGCTCGGCTACGCCGTGACGCGCGCTTCGGCGGCCAACGGGCTCGACGCGATCGGCGACTTCTTGGTGGTGCTCCGCGCCGCGGGGTGTGCCGAGCGAGGCCTCGATGCGACCTCGCTGCGCGCGAACATGAGCGAGCACTACACGAGCTCGATCGTCGAGCGCTTCGCTCCGCGCTGACGCCCCTTCGCGCATCCCCTCACGCCGACCTGTGGCCACGCGCCTGCGATCCATGGTGTAACGCCTGCGATGACTGCCGGTGAGCTCACCGACGCCGAGGCGGCGGCCGTCACCGCCGAGGCGCTGCGCCTCAACGACCGCTTCGTGCGCGAGGTGATCGAGCACTTCAACATCTGCCCCTTCGCGCGGGGCGCGCGCACCTCGGGACGGGCCGTCCGTGAGGTGCTGCTCCACGCCACCCCCGACGTCGCCCCCGTGCGCGCCGCCGTCGCCCGCTACGAGGCCGGGAGCGAGCACATCGAGGTGGTGCAACTCATCATGCCGCGCCTCGCGCTCACCCCCGCGGCCTTCGACGAGTTTGTCGCCGCCGTGCGCGCCGCGCTCGGCCGCGAGACGCCCTTCGCCCTCGCCGGCTTTCACCCTGACTTCACCTTCCACGCGACCACGCCCGCGGCGCTCGTGCGCTTCTTTCGCAAGGCGCCGCAGCCCATGATTCAGGTCGTGCGCGTCTCGGTGCTCGACGCCATCGCGCGCGACACCACCACCACGCTCACGCCCCACGAGCTCCTCGAGCGTTACCTCCGCGGCGAACCCCCGCCGCCGCCGCCCATGAGCGAGCGCATCGCGCGCGACAACCACGCGCGCTACCTCCGCGACGGGGCCGAGGCCATCGCGGCCATCTACGCCTCCATCGCCCGCGAGCAGGGGCGCTGAGCGGCCCGCGTTGTGCGGCGCGGCGGGTCGTGCGAGCTTCGCGCATGGAGGGATTGTGTTGAAGACGCCGACCTTCGAAGAGCTCTTGACTCACGCGCGACAGAGCGCCGACGCCGACTTCTTCGCGCTGCGCATGGCCCTGGCGACGTCTCCCCGCTATGCGCCCTACGGCGACACCGCGGCCCTCGTGAAGCGCGCCGACGAGACCATGGCCGCGAAGCGCTGGGACGCCGCAGCGGCCGCCATCGACGCCCTGCTCGACGCGCAGCCCCTCGACATCGACGCCCACATGCGCGCCGAGTACGTGCACCAGCAGCGGGGCGATGCGGCGCGGCAGCAGGCGCACTTTCGCTTCGCCGACGGTCTCTTGCGCTCGATCGTCACGCGCGGCGACGGGCGCAGCTTCGAAACCGCGTGGGTGGTGATCGCTACCGACGAGGAGTACGCCGTGATGCGCGCGCTCGGGCTCATGCCCGCGGGGCAGCGCCTCGAGCACGCGCTCGATCGCGCCTACGACGTTCACACCGTGGTGCGCGCCCACGACCGGAGCCCCGCGGGCACGATGTACTTCAACGTCGACATTCCGATGGCGGCGCTCGCGCGGAAGCTGCCCGCGCGGTAGCCGTGACGCGACGCTTTCTCCTGTGCGCAGAAGACGTTCTCTCGGCCACGCTGGCGCGCGACCTGTGCGATCGCGTGGTGTGTGAGCGGGCCCGCGCCGACTGGCTCCGCGCCCTGTGGTCGCCCGAGCTGCGCGACACCCAACGCACCTGGACGGGCCTGCGCCCCGACGCCTGGTGGGCCGACCGCGGCGGCGTCGACGCCGAGGCCAGCGACCGCGGGATACGCACCAACCTCCGCGTGCGCGAGACGGGGCGGCTCCTCGCGCCGAAGGGCTGCGCGTCGGAGTCGTTCCGCGCGGTGCGCGTGGCGGCCGCGCTCTCTCCCCAGCCCGACCTCGTGGTGATCGCGGGCGACACCGACGGAGAGACCGACCCCGCGCACGGCTACGAAGCCGGCGTCACGCTCGCCGACGCGAGCCTCCCGGTGCTGGTGGCCGAGATCGTGCGCGAGTCCGAGGCGTGGGTGGTGGCGGGCTTTGTGCCCCGCAACGCCGCCGAGAGCGCGCGGCTGCGAACGGTGAAGCGCACCCTCGGCTTCGACCCCACCGAGGAGCCCGAGCGGCTCATGTCAGACCTCGTCGGCGACCGCCGCGACGCCAAGCGCGTGGCGCGCGCGCTCCTGTTTGACGGGCTCCCGATGCGCCCCTCCGACGACCGGGTGCGCGCCTGCTGGCTCGACACGCCCCTCGACCTGCTCGCCGCCCGCGGCGCCCGCGCGGGCCTCGGCCCCTACCTCGCCCGCATCGAGGCCGTGCTCCTGCCCCTGCTGGGCGACAGCGCACATCTCTGAAAATGATGTTTCCAGAGAAATGACAAGCGCACACGATGCGGGTAGCTTGGCGCTAGGAGCCACCGTTGCAGATCAACGAGCTATCGCAGGGTTCACTTCCCATCGGCCTGCGCGCGAGCCTGCCGCCCGTCGCGGCGATCGCGCCGGTTCGCGCGATTCGCGACGAGGGTCACGCCACGGTCTCCATCAGCGACGCCGCGCTGAAGGCTGCCACCGAGGCGGGCGTCGTCGATCAGTACCTCTCGCGCGAGCGCGCCGCGAACGACACGCTCGTGAGCGACCCCGCCGGGGCGGAGAGCCGCACGCGCGTCGCCCTCGCCTCGGCGGCGTACCTCGTCGACGCGCAGTACGCCTCGCGCCTCTTGCAGACGACTCCGCGCGACACGTCGAGCGTGCCCTTCACCGTCGTCGACCTGCGCCTCGGCGGCGGCACACGCCTCAACGCGCTGAGCCCCGAAGCCGTAGCCCCCGTCGCGAGCCTCGGGGCCCGCACGGGGCTCCTCGCGAACGACCGCAGCGCGTCGACGCGGCCCGGCGTCGTACGCGCGACGCCCACGCCCTCGGGCTACAGCCGCCTCGACGCCGCGACGCCAGGCAGCACCATCAGCTTCTACGCCTGACCGCCGTCGTTGATGGTCCACCGCGTCGCGGTGACGAACGCGCGGCGCTCGCAGGAGGGGCGTCGCGCGGGGTCCATCGCGGAGGCGTTCTCTTGCCACGCCTCGGGGATCATCCTGGCGATGGCGCGGCGCAGCGAGCGGCCCGTGAGCGCCAGGAGCCCGAGCACGTCGTCGAAGATGGCCGAGTCGCCGCCGCGCACCGCGGCGCGCCATCGCCCGCAGAGCTCTAGCTAGCAACGTCACGGTTCATCAACAACGTCTTGCCGAGAACTGCCCGCCGCGACGTCGGTTCGTTCCGCGGATGATGACGATTGCCGAAAGATCTTCGGCTCTGCGGGATTGTCCGATCGACGGG
The DNA here is from genome assembly GCA_947494865.1 of Deltaproteobacteria bacterium. GTDB lineage: Bacteria > Myxococcota_A > Polyangia > Polyangiales > CAISKJ01. Next base: position 2,455 of record CANMAT010000230.1, on the reverse strand, counting down.
CGCGCGCACTTCGCACTCGCAGCGCGGGTTGGCCGAGGCCACGCCAGGCGTGCCAGTGTGCGATCTGCGGTGCGCTTCTGAGCGCCGCCCTCCCCCAGAGCCTCTGAAGGCTGCGCACATCGACGCGGCAGGTATTGCGATCTGACGCGGTTTGGGTCCAGATGCGGAAAGAGCGATTCAGAGCTCCGAGATAAGCCCCGGGGCCGAGCGATAGGGGTTGTCCCTTCCTTTGAATCGGAAAATAGTATCGGGTAGATTCACTCGAGTCGCAGCGACACGAGGAACTTGAAGCAATGTCGAAACAAGGATCGGTCGCAAAGCTGACGTCTCTCGATGCGCGAGAGCCCGCCTCGAAGGAGGACGGCCCCACGATCTTGTCGACCAGCCGCGGCACGATCATCGGCAGTCACCCTTCGATTCACGCGGTCCTCGCCACGCTTGCGCGCGTGGCGCGCTCGACGTGCACGGTGCTCGTGACGGGCGAGAGCGGCACGGGCAAGGAGCTCGCGGTCGCCGCCCTCCACGACGCCTCGCCGCGCAGCAAGAAGCCCCTCGTGGCGATCAACTGCGGCGCCATCCCCGAGAACCTCATCGAGAGCGAGCTCTTCGGTCACGCGCGCGGCGCCTTCACGGGCGCCCACACGGCGCGCCAGGGCTGGGTCGCCGCCGCCGAGGGGGGCACGCTCTTCCTCGACGAGGTGGGCGAGCTCCCGCTCGCGATGCAGGTGAAGATCCTTCGGCTCCTGCAGCAGCGCGAGTACGCGCCGGTGGGCGACTCGCGCGCCGTGCGCTGCGACATTCGCATCGTGGCCGCCACCAACCGCGACCTCGAGGCCGAGGTGGCCGCCGGGCGCTTCCGCGAAGACCTCTACTACCGCCTCAACGTGGTGCACGTGCACCTCCCGCCGCTGCGCGAGCGCGGCGACGACATCGAGCACCTCGCGCGCTTCTTTCTCCGCGCCTGCTCCGAGCGCATGGAGCGCCCCGACGTGGTCGAGATCGCGCCCGAGGCCATGGCGGTGCTCAAGGCCCACGACTGGCCCGGCAACATCCGCTCGCTCGAGAACGCCATCGAGCGCGCGGTGCTCCTCTGCGACGGCGCGACCATCAACGTCGACACGCTCCCCGCGAAGGTTCGCCGTACGACGCGCAAGCCCACGGTGTTCGCCCCGCTGCCCGAGAGCGGCATCGACCTGCGCTCCGCCGTCGACGAGTACGAGAACGACATGATTCGTCAGGCCCTCGACCGCACGCAGGGCAACAAGAACCGCGCGTCGCAGCTCCTCGGGCTCAACCGCACGACCCTCGTCGAGATGCTCAAGCGGAAGGGGATGTAAGGCCCCGTCGCCCCCACCGACGATGTCCTTCGCGGCCTCTCAGCTTCGCTTTCTGCACCGCTACCTCGAGGCCATTCAGCGGGTCTCCGAGGCGCTGCCCCGCACCGAGTTCGACCCCGCGCGCCCGTCGCCCTGCTTCGTGGGCGAGCCCGACGCCGCGGGCCTCGTCGCATGGAAGCCCATGCGCCACGGACGCGCCACGGTGAAGGTCGCGCCGGACCTCGCGCCGTGCCTGCACCCCGACGCGCGCGCGTGGATCATGGACTGGTACCGCATGCCCATCGAGGCCACCCTCGACGACGAGACCCTGGTGCTCTTCGGCGCGCCCGACGACGCCGAGCTCGGGGCCTTCCTCGTCGCCCTCACCCGCTACGCCGAGCACAACCGCGGCACCGCGGGAGCCCCCGTGGCGGTGCTCCACGACGGCCGCCGCGTGGTGGTCGAGGCCGCCACGGGCGCGGTGTTCCTCGAGTCCTCCGCCGGCGCGCGCGCCCCCGTGAGCGCCTCCCTGGGCGCCCTCCTCGACCGCCTCGAACCGCTGCCTTTGTAGGCCTTTCGCGGGGTGTTACGGTGCGCCCGATGAGGCCCTTGAAGATCATACTCTACGCCGGCGGGTGGGACGTAGCCCCGTGGCGCGAGGCCCTCGCGCGGCACCTGCCGAACGCGACAGTGCTCTCGTGGCCCACCGACGCGCGCGCCGACTACGCCGCGGTGTGGGCGCCGCCGCCCGCCATGTTCGAAGGGCAGCACGACCTGCGCGCGGTGTTCTCGCTCGGCGCGGGGGTCGACCACCTCGCGGCCGCGACGGGCGCGCTCCGCGGGATGTCCGTGGTGCGCATCGAAGACGCGGGCATGGCCGACCAGATGGTCGAGTACGTGCTCCTCGCGGCGCTCATGAAGCATCGCCGCTGGGGCACCTACGCCGCGCAGCAATCTGCCCGACGCTGGCAGCGCCACGACGCGCGCCCGCGCGCCGACCTCGTGGCGGGGGTGATGGGCCTCGGCGTGCTCGGCGGCGCGGTGGGGCGCGCCCTCGCCGACTTCGGCTACACCGTGCGCGGGTGGTCTCGCAGGGCCCGCGCGGTCGACGGGGTGCGAACGTTCGCAGGCGAGGGCGA
>CANMAT010000229.1 GCA_947494865.1 Deltaproteobacteria bacterium | reverse complement strand
GCCCTCGCGCGGCGCCACGAGCAGCGCGACGCTCGCGCCCACGGCCGCGCCCGCGGCGAAGATCCCTACGCCCGTGAAGGCCTGCGCCAGCGCGCTCGGGCGCCGCTGCATGCCGAAGGCGCGCAGGATGCGCTTCGACGAGGGCATCGCGTCCAGGGCCGACGCGAGCGTCTTGATCGACGCGTAGGCGCCCACCACGCTCGCGAGCATGCGGATGCGCCGCGAGCCGCCGTCGATCATCCCCTCCAGCTTGGAGGGGATCGCCTCGGCCGAGTCTTCGATCGCCTCGCGGCCGTGCTCGATCGCCTCGCGGCCGTGCTCGATCGTGTCGCCGACCTGACCGCGCGCGTCGCGCGCCATGCCTACGAGGTCAGACTTGAGATCCTGAAAGTTCATCATCGATGCTCCTATGACGGGTAGCGTGGCCCGCGCGGCGCGGGCGTCGACGTGCAGTGCAGAGAGGGTGCCGTTCGCGTGCGCCCGCGCGCTGCAGCGGCGCCTCCCGCGCGAGCCCTCGCGTCGCCGCACACGGACGCCACACCACGCGCGCCACGCTGTGGCGCCCGGCCACGGGAGCTCCGCCCGCGCGGTGCCACCACATTCCGCCCGCGCGGTGCCACCACATGACGATGCGCGGCGCGCGGCACCTCGCGCGGAGCGTCATTGGGAAAGAGAAAACTCGCGGCGAAAGCGCGGCGGGCACGCAACGTGAATTGCGCCGCGGATCATGAAGCGAACGAACTCTCGCACTGCGAAGACCTCACGCAACAAGACCGTCGCCGCGCGCGCCAAGGCCCCTCCGAGCGCGAAGGGCGCCGCCGCGGCCAAGGCCGGCTCGCCCGCCTCGAGCGCGAAGGGCAAGCGCAAGGCCGCGCCCGCTCGGACCACCGCGGCGCCGCGGGCGAGCGCCGTCGCCGCCACGCGCCGCGCGCCGCCGAAGCGCCGCGCGCTCGTCGCCGACCGCGCGCACGTCTACAAGATGCTCAAGGGCTTCTCGACGGTGATGCTCGTCACGATCGACAACGCCGGCGCGGGCACGACGATGCGCGCGCGGCCCATGGCCGTGGCCAGACTCGCGGTCGACTGCACGCTCACCTTCGTGACCAGCGCGGCGACGCCGAAGGTGGGCGAGGCCGAGCAGACGCCGCAGGGCAACGTGATCGCGCAGTCGCGCACGGCCTACCTCTCGCTCCGCGGTCGCACCGAGATCGTGCGCGACCGCGCGCGCCTCGAGGCGGCGTGGAGGCCCGCGTTCAAGGTCTACTTCCCCCAGGGCGTCGACTCGCCGGACCTGTGCCTCATGGTGTTTCACCCCGACGAGGCAGAGCTCTGGGACGTCTCGGGCACCCGCGGTCTCAAGTTTCTCTTCGACGCCGCGCGCGCCCTCCTCACGGGCTCGACCCCCGACCACGACCGCGAGCAACATACGCGCGTCGACTTCAGCGGCGCCTGAGCGCGCCCGACTCCGCGACGACGCGCACGCGCGACAAGGGCTGACGCCCGCCGCGGCGTAAACGGCCGGGCAGCGGGCGCCTCTCGCGCATTTGATTCGTGCTCGGGGGGCGTTCTGCGGCAGGATCTCTTCCGAGCGCGCGCACCCATGCAGCCGGCCCCGAGAATGTTGGCAGAGCCCTATGTGACCGCGACCGAGTGCGCGGCCGCGGGGCTCGCGCCTGCGGCCTTCTCGCTCGTGGGGAGCGGGTTCAGCGTCGCCGCGCGGCTCAAGCACGGGTGCTACCTCGCGCTGTCGGGCCCCGACGGCGCGCGCGTCGAGGTCACGCCCTGCGGCGCCCGCACCGTCGACGACTTCTTGCGAAGCGTGCGCAGCCGCCTCCCGCCCGCGAGCCCCGTCGCGGTAGGCGCCGTCGGCGAGGCCTTCGTGGCCGACGCGCCGCGCACCGTCGCGGCGGCGGTGTCGGGCGAGGGCGACGGGCGCACCGACCACGTCGGCGTGCTGATCGTCGACCCGCTCCACGCGCCGCAGGGGCTGCTCGCGCTGTTCAGCGTCCCCTCGGCCGAGGGCGCGCCCTTCGAGGCCCCGCGGGCCGGAGAGGTCCTCTCGCTGCCCGTGTTCGACCCGGTGCACCAGGCCCTGCGCCTCGGGGCCCCGTCGTCGCTGATGCGCGCGTCGTCGGTGCGGCTCACGGCGCCGCGCCCCGCGGAGATCGAGTACACCGACGGCGCCGAGCGCGTGCGCCGCAAGCTCGGCCCCCACGAGACCCTCGGGCGCGCCCGCGACAACACCATTCTGCTCACCGACACCATGGCGTCGAAGCACCACGCCGTCATCGAGTGGAGCGGCGATCGGTACGTGCTCCACGACCGCGGGTCGATCAACGGCACGCGCGTCGACGGGCTCCCCGTGCGCGCCCCCGTACCGCTCTCGCACAACGCCAGGATCGAGCTGGGCCGCGTCTCGATGCGCTTCCGCGAGCTCGCCAACGTGAACGCGCAGCACCTCCACGAGCTCGTGGCGGCGTTCGAACGCGAGGGCCTCGCGCTGCCCCACGTGCCCCCGTCGCTGGGCCCCAGGCTCCAGACGCTGGGGCCGTGGTTCTTCGCCACCGAGTCCATCCCCGCGCGCCCGCTCCACGGCGACCTCGGCGTCTCGATGGGCGCGCGCGACTACCTCGTCGTGTGCCACGGCCCCACCACCGGCGGCGTCACCACCATTCAGTACTGCCTCGGCCGCGGCCCCCTGCGCCTCGCCCTCGAGTGCCCGTGGTCGGGCCCCCGCGACGCCGACGCCGACGCCATGCGCCAGCGCATCGCCGCCTCGCTCCTGGGCGTGCGCGCGCTCGTGGGCTCGGTGCAGCAGTGCGTGCGACACAAGCACTGGCCCGACGGGGTCGTGCTCGAGGTGCGCGCGCTCCACGGCCAGCGCTCGTGGTGGACGCCCGTCGGCCGCGGCGTGGCCCGCAAGCCCACGGCCACCATGGGCATGAGCCCGCCCGACGTGCTCGCCGACGCGCTCGCGTGGGTGCACGGGCTGTAAGCCCGTTTCGCGTTCGGGCGGCGGGTGATATCAGAGCCGCCACCATGAGCAGGATCTATCGGTCTCTCCCCCCCGCGGGCACCCGCCTCGCCATCGCGTTCTCCGGCGGCCTCGACACCCGCACGGCCGTCGCGTGGCTCTCTCGCAACGGCCTCGAGGTGTACGCCTACACCGCCGACCTCGCGCAGCCCGACGAGAAGAACCCCAACGACATCCCCCCCATCGCGCTCACGCACGGCGCGAAGCTCGCGCGCATCATCGACTGCCGCGAGGCCATGGTGCGCGAGGGGCTCATCGCGATTCAGTGCGGCGCGTTCCACCTCTCGGTGGGCGGCAAGAAGTACTTCAACACCACGCCCCTCGGCCGCGCTGTCACGGCCACGGCCATCGTGCGCGCCATGCGCGACGACGACGTGCACGTGTTCGGCGACGGCTCGACGCACAAGGGCAACGACATTCAGCGCTTCTACCGCTACGGCATCCTCGTCGACCCCGACCTCAAGATCTACAAGCCGTGGCTCGACGCGCGCTTCGTGTCCGAGCTCGGCGGCCGCCGCGAGATGAGCGCCTACCTCGAGACCGTGGGCCTCCCCTACACCATGAGCTCCGAGAAGGCCTACAGCACCGACGCCAACGTGCTCGGCGCCACCCACGAAGCCAAGGACCTCGAGCACCTCGACAAGGGGATGCACATCGTCAACCCCATCATGGGCGTGTCGCACTGGAAGCCCGAGGTGCGCGTCGACGCCGAAGAGGTCACCGTGCGCTTCGAGGGCGGCTGGCCCGTGGCCCTCAACGGGCAGACCTTCGCGTCGCCCTTCGCGCTCTTCGTCGAGGCCAACGCCATCGGCGGCCGCCACGGCCTCGGCATGAGCGACCAGATCGAGAACCGCGTGATCGACGCCAAGAGCCGCGGCATCTACGAGGCCCCGGGCATGGCGCTGCTGCACATCGCCTACGAGCGCATCTTGTCGGCCACGCACAACGAGAACACCACCGACCTCTACGTGACGCTCGGCCGCAAGCTCGGTCGGCTGCTCTACGAGGGCAAGTGGTTCGACCCCGAGGCGATGCTCTTGAAAGACTCGCTCACGCGCTGGATCGCCCCCGCGGTGACGGGCGAGGTCACCGTCGAGCTGCGCCGCGGCGACGACTACAGCATCCTGCGCACGGTGGCCGACCACGCCGCGTACGACCCCGAGAAGCTCTCCATGGAGAAGACCGCGAGCGCCTTCTCGCCCGAAGATCGCATCGGGGCGCTGGAGATTCAGAACCTCGCGGTGGCCGACAACCGCGCGCTGCTGCTCCACTACGCGAGCGTGCACGCGGCGCTGCCCGACGGCGCCGCCGCCGACCTGCGCGCGCTCGGCTCGGGCGAGTAGAGACCGCCTCAAAAGGAACCGGCGTCTGTGAAGACGCCGGATTCCTTCTAAGGGTACCGGCGTCGGTGAAGACGCCGGATTCCTTCGTCGCGCGTTGCTGTGCGTGAAACTGACTAACGCCGGGGGGCGGCGAAGCTCGAGCCGAAGCCGAGGGGGGCGGGCTGCGCGGGCTGCGCGGCGTTGCCGCCGCCGAGGAGGGCGCTGAAGCCCCCGGAGGCCTGCATCTCTTGGAATTTGCCGTAGAGAAAGTCGATCATGAGGGGGGTGATGATCGCGCCCACCACGCCCGCGACGCGCTCGGGGAGGCCGCAGCGCGAGGCGATGACCTGCGCCACGTGGCCGCCGACGACGCCCTGCAGGCCGTCGATGGCCGCGCCCTTGAAGCCCTCGCCGCGGATGAGCCCCGAGACGGCGGCGGTGAGAAAGTTCGAGGCGTAGTTGCTCTGCGTGATGTCGAGCAGCCCCTTGCCGCCCTGGCCGTTGCCCTGCAGCGCGTTCTGCATCGCGGCGACGGCCGCGGGAAACGCCGTGGTGAGAATGCCCGCCGACTGGCCGGCGGTGTACCCCTGCGCCTGGAGCTGGTTGTAGGCCTGCTGCCCCTGGGGGGACTGTCCGAACACGCTGAGAAGCTGATCCATCATGGTGGCGATTCCCAATCTCCCTCTGCGGGGTCTACGGAGCGGCGGGCGCAAAGCTCCCCGCGCGGAGCCACCTTGTCAAGCCGTGGCGCGCTTCGCCCGCGCCTTCTTCGCCGCGGGCTTCTTCTTCGGTGCGGGCTTCGTGTGCGACTTCGCGACGGCGGCCTTCGCGCGCGCCTCGCTGCGGGCGAGGGCGGCGAGCAGGCGGTCGGTCTCGGCGCGCATGCGCGCGTCTTCGGCGTCGTCGCGGTGATCCCACCCGAGCAGGTGCAGGAGCCCGTGCGCGAGCAGCATGCGCACCTCGTCGCGCGTAACGATGCCCCGCTCGCGCGCCTGCCGCGTGGCCGTGTCGAGCGAGATGATCACGTCGCCGAGCATGTCGCCCGCGAGGTGGCCGCCCTCACCCTCGCGCAGCGCGAAGGCGAGCACGTCGGTGGGCTTGTTCTTCTTGCGGTAGTCGCGGTTGAGCGCATGAATGGTGGCGTCGTCGCAGAGCACCACCGAGAGCTCGGCCTTCGGGAGCTTGAGCGTGCGCAGCATCGCCTCGGCGGCGCGCTGAATCTCCGCCGTGGTCACCACCCGCGAGCGGGTGTTCTCTCGCATCACGCTTACGTTCATGAGGGCGCCGACGCTGCCACGAATGGCACCGCCGCGGCAACGCCGCTCACACCGCCGGCGCGTCTCTCGGCGGCAGCGCGGCCACCTCGAAGACCGGCTGCGACACGACCGTCTTCTTCACCTTGCATCCCTCCACGGCCCGCACGATCGCCCCGCGGTACATCTCGGGAAACCCGTCGGGGAGCTGCAGGGTGATCGACACCTTCGCGGGGAGCTTCGTGTCTGCGTTGAGCTCGTAGTGTTGCGTGAGCTTGAGCCCCTCGGTGGGCAGCTTGCGCGCCTGGCAGAACCCGAGCGCATAGATGCCCGCGCACGAGGCGAGCGAGGCCAGAAACAGTTCGAAGGGCGCGATCGCGCTCCCCGCGCCGCCGAGCTCAACGGGCTGGTCGGTGTGCACCACAAACTCGCCCACCCTCGCGTCGACCCGCTTACCGCCCGGAAACGTGACTTCGATGTCCATGGCTCTCGCTGCGCTCCTTGCGTGGGCTCAGAGCCAGCGAGGGGGCGCATTGGGTTCTCCCGCGCGGCGCGCGGGGGCACCTGGAGCGTCGCGCGAACGCCATCTGCCGCGCGGCCCTCGGGGTGACGATTCCTGCGTGCCATGAGCACACAGCAGCGTGAGGTCGAGCAGGTGAGCACGGCGCATCGGCAGCGCGAGGGCGCGGGCTTCATCGTGCGCAGGCCCTTTCCTTCACAGGGGATCGCGCAGGCCGATCCGTTCCTCATGCTCGACGAGATGGGCCCGATCACGTACGCGCCGG
>CANMAT010000228.1 GCA_947494865.1 Deltaproteobacteria bacterium | reverse complement strand
GGGTGCCGAGCACGTGCGTCTCCCACAGCATGGTGGAGTCGGCGGGGTCGCGCGACACGCGGCCCGTGCAGTGAAACACGCCGTCGCAGCCCGCGGTGTGCGCGCGCAGCGCGGCGGCGTCGAGGATGTCGCCCTTCACCGCGGTGATGTTCGCGTGCGAGGGCGCGCGCACCGTGGAGCGCGCCATGGCGACGACCTGGTGGCCCTGCGCGGCGAGCGAGAGCGCGAGGTGAGAACCGAGAAAGCCCGTAGCGCCGGTGACGAGGTACTTCACAGCGCGATGCCTATACACCCGCCGCCCCGCACACTGGAAGACACGATGATAGCCTCCCCCGTCGTGTACGCCCCCACCCTCGACGCGCTGTTCGCCCCGCTCGGCGCCGCGCGCTTCTTCGCCGAGCACTGGGAGCGTGCGCCCGCGCACCTCGACAACGGCGCCCGGGGCGAGCGGGCGCTCATCACCCACGAAGACTTCCTCGCGGCGGTGCGCGCGCGCGGGCCCAACCCCGAGGTCATGTGCTTCCCCGAGCACCTCGACGGGGAGCTCACGGCGGCGCGGCTCCTGGGCGACCCCGCGCGCCTCGACGACTACCTCTCCGCGGGTCACCCCCTGGTGTGGAACCGCGCGCGCGGCGTGTGGCCCGCCGTCGACGCGATGACCGCCGCGCTCGCCGAGGCGCTGGGCGCCCACGTGTGGCCCAACGTGTACGCCACGGGCACCGCGGGCACGGCCTTCGAAGCGCACTTCGACTGCCACGAGGTGATCGCGGTGCAGTGCGCGGGCCGCAAGCGGTGGACCATCTCCGAGGTGCGCGTAAACCGCCCCCTCGACGCGTCGGCGATGGAGTCGACGGTGGCGCACTGCCTCCGCGACCGCCGCGACGAGGCCCTCGCGCGCCCGCTCATGGACTTCGTCGCCGCCCCGGGCGACGTGGTGTATGTGCCGCGCGGACAGTTTCACAACGCGGCGACGCCGTCGGGGCGCTCGCTGCACGTGACCTTCGGCGCGCGGCTCCCGGCGGGCTACGACGCGCTGCTCATGGTGGCCAACGACGCGCTCGGCGACCCGTCGCTGCGCGAGTACGTTCCGCCGCGCGCGGCCGACGACGACGGCGCCCTCACCGCCGACGCGGTCGAGCGCATGGTCGATCGCCTGCGCGCGATGCTCACGGTAGAGCGCGTGGGCGCCGCGCTGGGCGCCCTTCAGCGCGACATGGTGGAGCGCTCGAAGGCGCCCGCGTCGAAGATGCGGTGAGGGCGCTCAGCCCAGGCGAAACGCGCGCGTGAAGGTCTGCAAGAGCGCCACATCGTTGGACTTTACGACGCCCGACATGAACTCGGCGACGCCGGGCTCGTAGGCCTCGCGCACGATGCGGGTAAACATCTCGGGCGTGGTCTTGAGCACGCAGTCGGCGGTGCCGCCGTCGGGTTTGGCGTTCACGAGCTCGCAGGCCTCGGGCGTGAGGCGCAGCGTCCACTTGCCCTCGGGGTCGTTGCCGAGGCTGAAGTAGAAGCTCACGGGCCCGTCGACGCGGCCCTTGATGAAGCGCCCGGGGAGCTCTTCGAAGAGCGCCACGAGGGGGTGCTTCGCGGGCCCCTCGCTCGGGAGCGCGTCGAGGGCCGCGAGGTTGAGCACGGAGCCGTCGCGCAGGGCCTCCACGGCGCGCTGGGCGAGCTTCGCGATGAGCCGCACGCGCTCCACCTTGCCGCGCTCGCGCGTGAGGCGCTCGATGTCTTCGAAGCGCAGCGCGGGGCCGATCTTGGCCGTGACGTCGCGCTTGCGGGGCACCGCCGCGTTGCGCGGGAGGGCGTCGTAGGTGCCGCCGAGGTAGAGCGGCAGCATGTCGACCTTGTGGTGCGCCACGAGGTGGCCGATGGCGCCCTTGAACTCGCGAATGCCGCCGTCGGGGCTGCGCGTCCCCTCGGGAAAGATGAGCACTGTCTTGCCCTCTTCGAGCAGGTTGCCCACCTCGCGCAGCGTCTGGCGCAGGTCCGTTCCGCCGCCCTCGCGGTCGAAGGGCACGAGGTTGGTGAAGTTCTCGCTGAAGGCGCGGCGCAGCGGCGTGTCGAAGAAGTAGTCTTTCGCCGCCACGGTGACGAGGTCGCGGCCGTAGGTGCCGAGCGCGTACTTCACCAGGCCCATGTCGAGGTGGCTCGCGTGGTTGGCCACCACGAGCGTGTTGCGGTTGTGCGGCACGTACGCGCGGCCGGTGACCTTCGCGTTCATCACCTGGCCGTAGAACTCGCGCTGCGCCACCGCGAGGCCCGCCTTCACCACGTCGCGCACCGCGTGGGGAATCTCCGGCGCGTCGCTCGCATCTTCGTCGACCTTCACGGTGCGCGCCTCGGCCTGCTGGTGCTCGGCCACGTCGAGGGCCGCCTCGAGGTCGCCCACCGTCTCGATCGCGTTGATGTTCTCGGGCAGCACCTTCGGCCCCTTGACGGCCTCGAGGGCCACCGAGAGCTCGGTCATCATGAGCGAGTCGAAGCCGAGGTCGGCCTTGAGCCGCGTGGCCGCGGTGATCTCTCCCACGTCTTTGCGCGCGATGGCCGCCACGGCCTGACGCACGGCGGTGACGCCCTTCGCCGCGCCCTTCGCGCTGCGCACGGGCGTCGAGGCCGCCACGATGCGCTCGGCGATGGGGCGCACCGCGGCGCGCTTGACCTTGCGCGTGGCCGTGCGCGGCAGCTCCGCGTCGTAGGGGAGCACCACCGCGGGCTGCCACGCCGGCGGGAGCTCGCGCACCGCGGCGCGCAGGTGCTTGAGCGCCTTCTCGCGCCTCGCCGCGCGCTCGTCGTCGGGCACGTCGGTGAGGTCGGGCACGGCGAGCAGGGCCGCGCGCTCGCCGCCCTTCGCGTCGGCGATGCCCACCACGCACAGCTCCTTGATGCCCGTCACCTCGCCGAGCGCGCGCTCCACGTCGTCGGGGTAGAGGTTCTCTCCGCTCGCCGACACGATGACGTCTTTGCTGCGGCCCACGATGGTGAGCTCGCCCTTCTTGTTGATGGTGCCGAGGTCGCCGGTGTGGAGCCACCCGTCGGCGTCGAGGGCCTTCGCGGTCCCCTCGGCGTCGTCGGCGTAGCCCACCATCACGTTGGGGCCGCGCGCGAGCACCTCGCCCACGCCCGCGGCATCGGGCGCCCCGATCTTGATCTCGACGCCGGGGATGGGCTTGCCCACCGTGCCGTGCTTCGAGCCCGGCGTAGCCTTGGCGACGGAGAGCACCGGCGCCGCCTCGGTGAGCCCGTAGCCCTCGGCGAGCGGGAGGCCCAGCGATTGAAACACCTGCGCGGTGTCCTTCGGGAGCGCGGCGCCGCCCGAGATGAGGTAGCGCAGGTTGCCGCCGAGGCCGTCGTGCACGGCGCCGAAGAGCACCTTGCCCACGTCGGCGCCGATCTTTTCGCCGAGCATCTTGTTGAACGCGAGGGCCATGTCGAACACGGTCTCGGCCGCGGCGCCGCGGGCGCGCACCTGGTCGAAGATCCTCCGCTCGAGGAGCTGCCACAGCGCGGGCACGCCCACCATCGCAGTCACCCGCGCCTCGCGCATGGCCTTCACCACGCGCTCGCCGGTGACCTCGTCGAGGTAGAGCACCTGCGCGCCGCGCGCGAGCGGGAGCAGCATGCCGCAGGTGAACTCGAAGGTGTGATGCAGCGGCAGCACCGACAGCATGCGGTCGCCCGTGCTGAGCGGAAACACCGGCGCCAGCGCCGCGAGGAGCGACGTGAAGTTGCCGTGCGTGAGCATCACGCCCTTGGGGGTGCCGGTGGTGCCCGAGGTGTAGATAATGCTCGCGATGGCGTCGGCGTTGGCGACGGGCACCGGGGGCGCTTCCGGCGCGTCGTCGTCGACGGCGACGGCGTGCAGGTCGAAGCACGCGGCGGTGATGCCGGAGAGCGTCGCGATGCGCGCGGCGACCTTCTCGTCGACGATGGCCGCGGCGGCCTTCGAAGCGCGGAGAATGACGTCGAGGCCCGCGGCCTCCATCGCGGCGTCGACGGGCACGGCCACGGCGCCGGCGCGCAAGATGCCGAAGTACGCGATGGGCCAGTCGGGGTGGTTCGACGCCGCGAGGAGCACGCGGTCGCCGGGCTCGATGCCCGCGTCGGTGAGGCGCGCGGCCACGGCGTCGGAGCGGCGCTTCCACTCGCGGTAGGTGACGCGCGCGAGGCCGTCGCTCTGGAGCCGCATGAGGGCGGTGTGGTGCTCGTGGCGGCCCGCGGCTTCGTCGAGCAGGTCGACCAGCGACACGAACGCGCGCAGGGGCTTGGTGGGGCGGTTGATGCGGTCGTCGAGCTCGGGCAGCACCCACTTCTCGAGCCCCGGGAGGTGCACGTCGTGGAGGTAGTGACGCCAGTCCATGCCCGCCGGGTCCCAGTCGATCTTCTCGCGGTCTTCGGCGGTGATGCGCTTCGCGAGGTCGTCGGTGTTGCCGGTGAGAAAGACGTACTCGGTCTCGGCGATGAAGGGCACAAAGAGCGTGAAGATGTCGCCGCTGCGCTGCGCCACGTCGGCGTAGGCGTCGAGGGCCTTCGTGGCGGGCCTCGCGATGGACGCCGCGGGGCCGACGGCGGCCTTGCGCAGAAAGCTCGACACGCCGCGCACGGCCTTGGCGATGGCGGGCGCGCCGCGCGAGAAGAACTGCTCCTTGGTGACCGGCGTGGGCTCCCAGTGAGCCTGCACGAAGTTCACCGCGGGGTTGCCCTTGCCCTTGTTGAGGTAGTGCATGCGCTTGTAGAGCCCGCACAGCTCGATCATGCGCGTCATCGAGATGGCGTTGGTGCCGCTCGACCCGAGCTGGTAGACGGGCTTCGCGGTGCCCTCGATGAGGGCCGCGAGCGCCAGGAGCATGCCCGCGCACACCATGTCGACGGGGATCACATCGAGGGAGGTGTGCTCGCCCCACGGCACCTGCATGTGCCCCTTGAGAAAGAGGTACGTGATGGGCGCCATGGTGTTGATGCCCTCGTTCCACCCCGGGAAGGGATAGCGGATCGAGCTCTCGACCACGGCGGGCCGCACGATGGTGAAGGGCAGCCCCGAGGCGGCGAGAATCTGCTCTCCGAGGCTCTTGGTGTACGTGTACGTGTTGGGCCAGCCCCAGTACTTGGCGCGCGCGGTGCCTTCGCGGCCGGTCTCGTCGCTGATGTAGCGGTCTTTGACCTTCTTCACCTCGGCTTCGTAGATGGCGCCGCGGGCGGGCTCGCCCTTCTTCTCGAGGTTCTTGCGGGCCTGCTCTTGATAGGAGGCCGCGCGGAAGCGATCGTCGGCGTGGCGCTTGATCGACGCCGCCACGTCGAGGCCCTCGGCGATCTCGCGCGTCGGGTCCCACTGCACCTCACCCGGAACGTCACCGAAGCGGGGGTACGGGTGCACGCGGGGGTCGTCTTCGGGGATGCGCCCGCGCCGATAGCCCGCCACGTAGCAGGTGCTGGTGTGCAGAATGGGCACGTCGCCGAGCTCGCGCGCGAGGGCCACGAGGTTCTCCACGCCGCGGGCGTTGGTGAGCATCGCCTCGTCGAGGGGCGGGTCGAAGTCCACCACGCCGGCCACGTTGACCACCGCGGCCACGGTGCCGCGAAACGCGTCGAGCTGCGCCCGCGTGAGGCCGCAGTAGGGCTTGGAGACGTCGAGGTCGAGGGGCTGCACCTTCTCGCGCAGGAGGTCTTCGTAGGCGACGCCGGGGTACTTCGAACGCAGCGGGTCGAAGGGGCGGCTCGCGGCGATCTCGCTCCAGAAGCGTGCCTCGGAGTCGCCGCCCTTCTTGGCGCGCACGGCGAGGTACATCTTGCCGAGGTCGGGATACCGGTCGAGAATGAGCGACAGCCAGACCTTGCCGAGAAAGCCGGTGCCGCCGATCACGAAGAGGCGCTTGCCGGAGAAGGTCTTCGCGACGTCGAGAGGCGCAGAGTGATTCACGCGCGCGTGATTCGCACAGGCCGAACGCCGGATGCAAGCGCCACCCTCCGAACGCACCGCGTCAGGCGGTGCGCGAAGGGGGCAACGGTTCGCGCGGCGGAGCCCCCGCACTCGCCCGCCACCCACCGGGGAGTTCCAGGCGCCTGGAACTGAACTTCCAGGCGCCTGGAACTGGCGCGACGCCCATCACCGGGTTGCCTCGATCGCGCACGCAATGGGAATTGATGGCCCAAAACTCGATCGCGCACGCCATGGGAATCACACCCACAGTCACCCCGGCGGCGCGGGCCGCGGGTTGGTGAGCGCCGTGAGCACGTGGTCGCGCCACGCGCCGTCGATGAACAGGTAGTCGCGCGCGTAGCCCTCGGGCACGAAGCCCAGCCGTCGCAAGAGGCGCGCGCTGCGCACGTTCTCGGGCAGGTGGTTGGCCATCACGCGGTGCAGCCCCATGTCGTCGAAGACGTACGCGAGCGCCGCCGTG
>CANMAT010000227.1 GCA_947494865.1 Deltaproteobacteria bacterium | reverse complement strand
GGCGACGCCGACGGATGTGTGGCTTGCCCAGAGCAGGCTCTCGATCGATGCCTTCACGGTTGCGAGTCGACGGGGATGCCCCGTGCTCGCCGTGCTTGCCTCGGAGGGGTGGTTCGCGCAGCAGCTCGAGGAACTTTCCGCGTTCATCGCGGCCCTCCTCCGCAACATCGACGTCAGCGTGATTGGGCCTTCGTCGCCCATGTCGGGCGCTGTTACCGCACCGCCTCCGAAGCTCGAACGCATCCCCGTGTACGGCGCCATCGCACGCGTCGAGATGCGGTCGCTTCGGATGTTCGCGCACCTCACGTGGGAGGCCCCCGAGGCGCGCGCGGGCTGGCACGTGGTGCTCGGCGACAACGCCTCGGGCAAGACGAGCCTGCTCCGCGCGATCGCGCTGTGCCTGCTCGATCGCAGCGAGCGAGAAGCCCTCCGGCAGAGCTGGTCGTCGTGGTTGCGAACGAACGAAGAGCGGGGCGCCGTCACCGTCACGCTGCAGCCCGACGAGGCCGGCGCCGCGACGACGGAGCTCGCGCTCACCCTGCAACGGGTGCCTTCGCCGAAGCCCGACGTCGCAGCGTCCTCGGTCGACGTGCAGAGCCTCGAGCGCCTCGTGCATGGCGGCTTCCTGGCGGCCTACGGTCCCTTCCGGCGCTTCACCGGAGGCGACGCAGAGTGGGTGAAGGGTTTCAACGATCATCCTCGGCTGCAGCGCGTGCTCACGCTCTTCGACGAGCGCGCGGCGCTCTCCGACGCGATCGAGTGGCTCAAGAACCTGTGGGTGCGCGCCCGCACGATCACACCAACACCGCCCGAAGACGCCTTTCTCAAAGACCTTCTCGCGTTCATCAACACGACGAGTTTTCTGCCTGACAACGTTCGCATCGAAGAGCCCGACGCCGACGGCGTCTGGTGCCGCGACGGCAACGGACTGCGCGTGCTCGTGATCGATCTCTCCGACGGTTACCGCTCGATGTTGAGCCTCGCGCTCGACCTGCTCCGCCACCTCGCCGCGGAGTACGGGCACGAGCGCGTGTTCGCCAAGACACCCGCGCTGCACGTCGCCGTCGCGGGAACGGTGCTCATCGACGAGGTCGACGCGCACCTGCACCCGCAGTGGCAGCAGCGCATCGGGGCGTGGTTCAAGCGCTGCTTCCCGAAGGTTCAGTTCATCACGGCGACGCACAGCGCGATCGTGTGTCAGGCCGCCGACTCCGTGCTGCTTCTCCCCAGCCCCGGTGCTGCGAGCGAGCCGCGCATGGCGACGCCCGGCGAGCTCAATCGTTTGCGCTACGGCAACCTCCTCGACGCCTACAGTACTGGCGTCTTCGGCGTGGGCGTGGAGCAGTCGAACGAGGGGCGCGTGCGGCTCGACCGCCTCGCGACGCTCAACATCAAGGAGCTCGACGAGGGCCTCTCAACCGAGGAGGAGACCGAGCGAAGCGAGCTGCGTGCGGTGCTGCCCTCGCGCGCCGGTGCCGTGCGCGGACGCGCCTGAGCGGGAGGCCATCGATGCTCAGAGTACGCGCGAACGTAACGCTCTCGTCGGGCGCCGCGAACGAGCTGGCGGCGCTCCAGGCGAAGGTCGACGGCGAGGCCGACTACCCCGCGCGGGTAGCAGCCGCGAAGCGCCGCTGGGGGAACACGAAGAAGCGCGAGAGCCCCTTCGACGAGGTGACGACGGCGCTCGACAAGATGTGCTGGGGCCATCATCGCTGCGCCTACTGCGAGGACTCGCTCGCCGACGAGATCGAGCACTTCTGGCCGAAGGACCTCTACCCGGAGCGCGTCTTCGCCTGGGAGAACTACCTCTACGCCTGCGGCCCCTGCAACGGCCCCAAGGGCAATGCGTTCGCGATCCTTCCGCCCGGGTCGACGAACGCGATCGAGGTCGCGCGCGGAACGCAGACCCCGATCGTTCCGCCGATCGTGGGTGACCCGGCGTTGCTCGATCCGCGGCGCGACGATCCGCTCGACTTCCTCGAACTCGACCTGGTCGAGACCTTTCGCTTCCGAGAGCGCACGGGGATCGCGCCGCGCGATCGTGAAAGGGCGCGCTACACGATCGTGACGCTCGGGCTCAACGCGCGGAGCGCGGTGATCGACGCGCGCCGAACGGCGTACGACCTGCTCCTCCTCGCGCTCGAGAGTGTGGTCACACGGGTGCGAGAGCAGCGCCCTCTCGATCATGCGCGACGCGTCGTCGAGAACACGTCGCACCGCTCGGTGTGGGAGGAGATGAAGCGCCAGCACACCCGGCTGCCCGAGCTCACGCTGCCGTTCTCCGTCGCGCCGATCGCGCTCGACTGGTGATCGCGCGGTGCGTGCGCGACTCCCGCAGCGGGCGATCGCACCGCTTCGCTACCGCGCTCGGTCGTGATAGTGGGTTCTGGTGATACCGCGTCCACGTTTTGCGCTCCTCGTGCTCGCCCTACTGCCACTCCCGGGATGTTTGCCCGAGGTCGATTTCACGCCCTGCGAGCAGCGCGACACGTGCCTGGTCACCGATGCCGCCGACGCGACGAATGACCTGACGCCTCTCGACGCGCCCGACGTCGTCGACGTGAGCGATGCGAGCGATGTCATCGACGCAAGCGACGCGAGCGATGTTGTCGACGTGACCGATGTCGTCGACGTGACCGATGTCGTCGACGCGAGCGATGTCGTCGACGTGACCGATGTCGTCGACGTGCCCGACGCGCCCGCCGATGTGGTGTGCGGCGCGGGCGAGCGCAACTGCGGCGGCGCGTGCCGCGGCGTGCAAGACGACCCGCTCAACTGCGGCGCCTGCGGGCGCGCGTGCCGCCCCGATCAGGTGTGCGCGAGCGGGGCGTGCGAGTGCGCGACGGCGAGAAACGAGTGCGGCGGCGTGTGCCGCAACCTCGCGACGGACCCGTCGCACTGCGGCCTCTGCGGGCGCGCCTGCGCGAGCGGAATGTGCGCGAGCGGCGCGTGCGCGTGCTCCGCGGGGCAGACCGACTGCGGCGGCGCGTGTCGCAACCTGATGACCGACGCGGCCAACTGCGGGCGCTGCGGCGTCGCGTGCCGCAGCGGAGCGTGCGCGGGCGGCGCGTGTGTACCTGAGCAACGGAGCTGCGCGACCGCGGGCACCGTGGGCTGCGGCCTCGTCGAGGTCGCGGGCGGTACGTTCTCGATGGGCTCCAACACTGCGTGCACGGGCTCGAGCGGAGACCCGCCGGACTGCGCGTCTCAAGGGTCGCCGGTGCAGCCGATGATCACCGTGAGCGCCTTCGCGATCGACGCGTTCGAGGTCACCGTGGCGCGCTTTCGGGTGTTCTGGAACGCGCGCATGGCCGACGGCGGCGCGTCGAACCGGGCGCGCCCGGTGGCCTATCCGGGCGGGCGCTTCATCGCGTGGGACACGCCGGGCAACGAGCCGCAGCAGATGGGATCGGGCCCCAGTTGCAACTGGAACCGCACCACGGGCACACGCGACGCGCACCCGATCAACTGCGTCGAGTGGCGCACGGCGCTGGAGTTCTGCGTGTGGGACGGCGGAAGGCTCCCCACCGAGGCGGAGTGGGAGTACGTCGCGCGCGGGCGCGCCGTGCCCGACGAAGGATTGGCGCCGGGGCGGATCTTCCCGTGGGGCGACGATGCGAGGGCGCTGTGCGGTCGCGCACACGTCCAGGGCTGCCCGAGCGACGACGCAGGCCTCACGCGGCGCGTCGGGAGCTTCAGCGGGCAGGGCGGCGTGTTCGACCTCGCAGGCAACGTCGACGAGTGGACCGCCGACACGTTCGCGCCCTACTCCGACACGCTGTGCTGGTCGATGCCGCGCCAGACGAACCCTCTGTGCTTGAGCGCAGGAACCATCATCCGAGTCGCGCGCGGCGGCTCGTTCAACGTCACCTGGCCGCGGTCAGCGTCTAGAGCAAACTACGCGTCCGTCTCACCGATGGCTCTAACGGGGCTTCGCTGCGTTCGTCGTCGCTAGCCAGTCCAGCGTTGTCTCGCCAAAACTGCGCCCTTGCCGCGAAGACATTTCGCAGCAACTGGGGTGGAAACGCGCGTTGATCTTGCGCTAAGTACCGGATCCTATGAGTCGCTTCTCGTACGTGGCCCTCTTCGCGGTGTGTGGCTCGCTTGTTTCGGCCTGCTCCGACCCCGTGCTGCCGCCGACACCGGCCACCGACGTCCCCGACGCCGATGTGCTCGACAGCGCCATCGTCGATCGCCCCGATGCGTCGACGATCGATCGGCCCGACGTGGGCCCGGTCGATGCGGCCGATGTCGTCGACGTGCCGCGCGACACTCAGCGCGACACGACACCGATTGATGTTCCGCCGGGCACAACGTGGTGCGACCTCCCCATGGGCCCCGACGCCGAGGTGCGCGGAGTTACTCTCCCCGAGGGCTTCTGCATTCGGCGATACGGTCGACTCACGCATCCGCGCGTGATGCAGTTCTCGCCCTCGGGTGACCTGTTTATCGCCTCATGGAGTCGGGGCGGCCCCGGAGGCACGGGCCCAGGCATCGGCGCGATCGTCGTCGCCCCCGACGACAACCGCGACGGCGTCGCCGACAACCTCGGCGTCAACGCGGTGCCGGATGCGAACCGCGATCAGGTGGCCGACGACCTCGGCATCTACGCGAACGACAGCAACCTCGCGCTGACGTGGGGTGAAAACCTGGCCGATGGTGGCGTGCTCCCGCAGCGCGATGGCTGGACCGACGTACACGGCATCTTGTTTCATCGCGGCTTTCTCTACCTCACCACGCAGAACAATGTGTTTCGTGTGCCCTTCGCCGCGGGCGATCGCGTGGTGCCGCGCGGCGCGACGGTCGAGCGCCTCGCCGACCTCGAGGGGGCGGTGCGACCGACGCACACCCTCGCCGCCGGCGCCGACGGCGCGCTCTACGTCTCGATGGGCAACTACGGGCTCTCCATGTGCCCCAATAGCCAGCCGCGTCAGGGCGCCATTCTTCGCATCCGCAGTGCGCCGGGCGACACGACGATTCCCCTCCAGGGGCAGATCGTGGCGCAGGGCTTCCGCAACCCGATGTACATGCGCTGCCAGACGTGGGGCTGCTACGCCGCCGAGCTCACCGACGACGGGTGGACCGCCCCCGGCCGCGAGAAGCTCATTCGCTTCGGCGACGGGCAAGACTATGGGTACCCCTGCTGCTACGACGTCGGCCTCCCGGCGCCCACGAACGGCGGTCGGGTCTCGTGCGCGGGCGTCACGCCGAGCCTCGCGGGCTTCCCGATCGGGTACACGCCCTTCGGTCACGACTTCGAGAAGGGCATCTGGCCGGCCCCCTACGCGAACGGTGTGTTCATCGGCCTCCACGGTCAGGTCGGATCGTGGAACAACACGGGCATCAACTGGGCGCCCGTCAACCCGGTCACGCACGCGTTCCTGGGCGATGCCGCCTCGGTGTTCATGGGCGGCTGGGGTCGCGGCACCCCCAACGAGGGCCGCGTCGCCGACCTCGTCTTCGCGCCCGACGGGCGCCTCTTCTTCACCGACGATCAGCTGGGACACATCTACTGGATCGCGCCGCGCACGCTCCAGATTCCCGCCCGCTGACATCGAACGCACAGGTCCATGTACAAGCACATCGCTCTCACCATCAGCCTCGCGCTGGCGGCCTCGTGCCGCAACAGCGCGCCCGAGCCTACACCCCTGCCGCCCCCCACAACGGCCGCGCAGCCCGCGTCGCCGCAGGGCCTCCCGCCCAACCACCCGCCCATGGGACAGCCGCCCGCGGGCCACCCCGCGATGGAGGCGCCCGGTCAGGCCGCGCGCGAGCTCCGGTGGACCGACCCCGTCGGCTGGCGCCGCACGCAGCCCGCGTCGTCGATGCGCCGCGCGCAGTACGCCGTGCCGGGCCCCGCGGGCTCGGAAGACGGCGAGGTCGCGGTGTTCTACTTCGGCGCCGGTCAGGGCGGCTCCGTCGACGACAACGTGCGCCGCTGGCACGGTCAGTTCGCGCAAGAGGGCGCCGCCCCCGCCGAGCCTCCGCCCACCACCGACCGCACCGTGCACGGCCTCCGCGTGCACCTCACCGAGCGCTTCGGGCGCTTCGGCGGCGCGATGGCCGCGCCGGGCGCGCCGACGCCTCCGTCGCGCGACAACTGGGGCATGCTCGGCGCCATCGTCGAGACCGACCAGGGCCCCTGGTTCTTCAAGATGACCGGCCCGCGCGCCACCGTCGAGGCCGCTCGCGCGCGCTTCGACGACCTCGTCGCCTCGTTCCAGATGCCATGAGCGACGCCGCGGTGCGCGCGGCGCGCACGCTCCCTGCGCTGTTCGCCGCCGACGCCGAGCCTCCCCTCGCCCGCGTCGCGCTCCTCGTCGCGCGCGACGCCGATCCCACGCTCGACGTCGAGGCCTCGCTCGCGCGCCTCGACGCGCTCGCCGACGCCGTCGCCGATCGCCTGC
>CANMAT010000226.1 GCA_947494865.1 Deltaproteobacteria bacterium | reverse complement strand
GAGAGCACCAGGTCGGGCAGCGACGGCGCGGGGCGCGTCTCGGCCCAGAGCACCATCCAGAGCATGACCGCGTAGCACGCGGCGCGAAACGCCACGGAGGCGACGACCGTGCCCGCGACGGGGAGTGTGAACCGGGGCGGAGTCACGTGAACCTTCGCGGCGGAGGGGAACCGCGAGCGCGAACCTTCGTCAAGCCCCATCGCCCCGCGCGGGGTGTGCGCGCTCCGCCCTCGACGCGCCAGATCTGGCCACGCGGTGGCCGACGGTGGACACCGCGAGCGCGCCGCGTTCACGGACACTGGGCGCGTGATGAACCACTCACGCTACCACCGCCTCTCGAGGCTCGCGGGCCTCGTGCTCTTCGCCGCGGCGTGCTCCGACGACGGCGCCCCGGCGCAGTCGAACGGCGTCGAGACCTTCGCCGCCCCGCCCGAGCTCAGCCCCGACGCCGACGGCGTGTACCGCCTCGAGTACGGTCCGCGCCCCGTGACGCTCGACGGCGTGCGCTACTGCATGCGCACGTACAACGGGCTCGTTCCGGGGCCGACGATTCGCGTGCGCGCGGGCACGAACCGTAGGCTGCGCATCGACCTCCGCAACGGCTTCACCCGCGTAGACGGGCGCGAGGTGTCGGGCATGGAGGGCCGCGAGGCCCCGACGTGCCACGATTTCAACCTCACCAACCTGCACTTTCACGGCGGCCACGTGCGCCCCGACCTCGCCGCGGCAGACCCTGCGAACCCCTGCACCGGCGACGGCTGCGGGCCCGACGGGCGCTTCTACGGCGACAACGTGCTGCTCACCGTGGCCCAGGGGCGCTCGGCCCGCTACCGCTGGGACCTCGACGAGGACGGCGTTCACCACGAGGGCACCGACTGGTACCACCCGCACACCCACGGCTCGACGGCCATTCAGGTGGTGAACGGCGTGGCGGGCGCGCTCATCGTCGAGGGCCCGCTCGACGCCGAGCCCACCGTGGCCGCGACGCGCGAGCGCGTGATGGTGATCAACGAGATTCCGCTGCGCCACGAGACCACCATGCCCCTCCGCGAGGGCGACGCGTGCAACGAGAACAACCTCTCGATCGACAACTTTCTGTCGGTGACCGAGGGGATGCCCATGCTCGTGAACGGGCGCGTGAAGCCGCGGCTCATCACGGCGCCGGGCCAGGTCGAGCGCTGGCGCATGGTGTACGCCGGCACGCCCGACGAGATGGCCATGAAGCTCTACGTGGGCAGCGACGCCAACTGCACGAGCTACAACCCCCTGCGCCTCGTGCAGATGGTTCAGTACGCGCGCGACGGCATCACCATGCCGCGCTACTACCGCAACGACGCGGTGTGGGTGTCGCCGGGGTACCGCGTCGACAGCTTCGTGAAGATGCCCACCGCGCCGCAGACGCTGTGCCTCGTCGGTCGTCGCCCGCGCGACCTCGCGGGCAGCGTGATCGCCATCGTGGAGGTGCGCGCCGACGCGCCCGCGGCCACGAGCACGCAGCTCCCGCCGGAGTCGGCGCTGGCCGCGCACGCGCCGCCCGTCACGTGGATGGGCAACGTCGACGGCGCCATGACGCAGGTGAGCTGCGAGTCGGTGACGCGGGTGCACCAGCGCGTGGGCCTCCTGATGCAGCCCATCGCGGCGCCCTCCACCGCGATGATGTCGCGCGGCGGGACGTGCATCCCCTCGGAGTCGCACACGCCGCCCGCGACGCCCGTGTGCCAGTGCCCGGCGCCCAACATCAACTGCCGCAACTACGAGGCGCGGCGCGCGCGCGGCTACCGCAGCGACCGCGTCGGCGTGGTGGGGCGCAGCGAGCGGTGGGAGGTCGTCGCCTTCGACGGCCACCCGTTTCACATTCACATCAACCCCTTTCTGGTGTGCCCCAACGACTCGAACAAGGAGCCCAACTTCGCCCACTGGCGCGACACCTTCTGGGTGCAGGCCGACGACCGCGTGCGCCCCATCATGATGAACTTTCGAGGCTTCACCGGCAGGTTTGTGACCCACTGCCACAAGCTCAACCACGAAGACGAGGGCATGATGGAGCTCACCGAGCTGTGCGCCGAGAGCGACCGCGAGTGCCAGTGCCAGCGCACCGACGCGATGGGGCGCTGCGTGAGCCAGGCGGGCTGCCAGGCCGACGACCGCCAGTGCGAGTTCGCCGCCATCGCCACGGCCTCGTACCCGCTGCCGCCGCCGCCCAACCCCGGCCTCTGCCGGTAGCGCTCAGAGCTGCCCGGTGAAGGCCCGCACGTGGTTCAAGAGGGCCTTCACGCGCGGCACCTCGGTGAGCACCGAGGGCACCACGATGCGCACGGCGAGGTCTCTGCCCACGTGATCGTCGAGCACCGACACCACCGCGCCGGGGGCGGTGCCCGGGTCGGGCACCATGGCGTCGGGCACGAGCGCGATGCCGAGCCCCGCGAGCGCGCACTGCCGCACGAAATGAATGTCCGACGCCACGAGCACGGGCTCGACGCGGAGCGTGCCGCCCGACAAGAGGGGCCACGCGCGGGGGTCTTCGTCGGGGCACTCCCACGCGAAGAGATCGTGCTGCGCGAGGTCTTGGAGCGTGGCGGGCGTGCCGCGACGCGCGAGGTAGTCGACGTGCGCGATGAGCCGCGCGCGCACCCGCATCACCTCGTACGAGACCCACGGGCCGGGCGGCGAGCGCTCGCCGAAATGCGCGGCCACATCAACGTCGTCGAGGAGGCCGCCCACGGGGTCGGCGCTCACGCGGGCCTGAATGGCGAGGCGCGGGTACGCCTCGCGCATGACGGCGAAGAGCGGCACGAGGAGGTGCGGCGGGAGCCCGACGGGAAACAGCACCCGCAGCGTGCCCGAGGGCTCCTTGCCGATGTCGCGCACGGAGGCCACGAGGGCGCTCGCCTCTTGAATCATCTGGCGCCCGCGCCGCGCGAGCACGGCGCCCGCCTCGGTGGCCCCGATGCCCTGCCGCGTGCGATCGAGGAGAAGAACCCCCGCGCGCGCCTCGAGGGCGTCGACGCGGCGGCGCACCGTCGCCCGCGGCATGCTCAAGCTCCGCTCGGCCCCCAGAAAAGACCCCGTCTCGACCACCGCGAGAAACGCGCGAAGCTCTTCGAGATCCATGAAGGGAGCTTATCGCGCGACGGTCGCCGCGAGCACGAGCTGCGCGCCGAAGTAGAGCGGCCAGCCCCAGAGCTTGTTGTTGAACTCCGTGACCACGAAGCGGTCGCGCGCCACCGAGAGGTCGGAGAGGTAGAAGCTCACGGCGCCCAGTAAAATGTAAGGGTTTCCACGCAAGGCGACGGTGCCGACGGCGAGCGACACCATGGCGGTGATCACGGCCATGTAGGCCATGACGGGCGCCTTCATCGCCGCGGGCACGTGCGGCATGAGCCATCGCCGCACGAGCGCGAGCGGCGCGCACAGGAGCGCTCCCACCGCGAGCGACACGGGCCACGCGACGCCCCGCGCGACGAAGGCCGCCGCGAAGGCCACATGGCCCAACAGAAACGCCCCGAGCCCGGCGAGGAAGGCGCGCTTCATCTTCGGGATGAGCAGCACGTCGCCCCACCACGAGCCCGCGAGCGCGGCGAGCACCGCGCGGCCGTAGGCGCTGTCGAGCGCGCCGTGCTGCAGGGCCGACACGATGAAGCCCGTCGACGCGAGGGGCTTGAAGATCCACTCGCCCGCGCGCCAGTCGTTGCGCTTGCTCGCGAGGAGCGCGCACATCGCGGCGAGGGTGAGCCACGCGCCGGCGTTCACGGCTACTCCTTGCGCCCGGCGATGCCGTGCTCGTCCATCTTGGTGTAGAGCTGCGGGCGCGCGATGCCGAGGGTGCGCGCGGCCTCGGCGCGGTTGCCGCCCGACTTCGCGAGGGCCAGCTCGATCATGCGCTTCTCGAGCAGCGCCGTCGCGTCGCGCAGGGGCATCGAGGCGTAGGGCTCACCGGGCCCATCGCCCGGGGCGCCCACCTCGATGGTCGTCTGCGGCGCGCGCAGGGCCGGTGCGAGGTCGCCCACGTCGATCACCTCGGCGCCGCACATCACCGCCGCGCGCTGCACCACGTGAACGAGCTCGCGCACGTTGCCCGGCCACGCGTACGCCTGGAGCAGCGCCATGGCCTCTTCGCTCACGGCCTTGGCGGGCGACGAGGCCAGCGCGTGCGCCACGAGCTGCGGAATGTCGCTGCGCCGCGCCCGCAGCGGCGGCAGCTCGACCTCGATGACCGCGAGGCGATAGTAGAGGTCTTCGCGCAGGCGCGCGTCGGCCTGGCCGGGGCGCACGGGCTTGTGCGTGGCCGCGATCACGCGGGCGCGGCTGGTGAGCACCTCGGTGCCGCCCACGCGCTCGTAGCGGCCGTCTTGCAGCACGCGCAAGAGGCGGGTCTGCAGGGTGAGGTCGAGGTCGCCGATCTCGTCGAGGAGGAGCGTGCCGCCCGCGGCGAGCTCGACGCGCCCGGGCCTGCGCGCGACGGCGCCGGTGAAGGCCCCCTTCTCGTGGCCGAAGAGCTCGGCCTCGATGAGCGTCTCGGGGAGGGCCGAGAGGTTCACCGCCACGAAGGGCTCGCGGGCCCGCGACGAGTGGGCGTGAATGGCGCGCGCGACGAGCTCCTTGCCCGTGCCCGTCTCGCCCGTGATGAGCACCGGCACGTCGCTCGAGGCCGCGCGGCCAATCACCTTCCACACGGCCAGCATCGCGGCGCTCGTGCCGATGAGCGACCCTTCGGGCGACGGCGCCGCGCCCGCGAGGGGGCTCTGCGGCACGGCCTTCGCGAGCTCGCGCTGACGCACCGCGCGCTCGACGGTGGCCAGGAGCGCGGGCAGGTCGAAGGGCTTGGTCACGTAGTCGAAGGCTCCGCCCTTCATCGCCGCGATGGTGCGCTCGGAGTCGCCGTAGGCCGTCGCCATGATCACCGGCACGTCGGGCGCCAGCTTCGCGCGAAGCTCTGCCAGAAAGGCGATTCCGTCGCCGTCTTTCAAGCGAACATCGAGCACGATGCACCCCGGCGCCTCGCGCGCGATCGCCTCGCGGGCCTCGGTGAGGCCGCCCGCGGGGAGGGTCTTGTGGCCCGCCGACGCGATGGCGCGACACAGGCCCTCGCGCACGCCGCGCTCATCGTCGATCACCAGCACCGTCGCCACTTCTATGCCTCCTTCGCGCGCTCGGGGAGCGTCGCCTCGAACACCGTGACCGAACCGTCGCGACGGTACCGTAACCCTCCCCCGTGCGCTTCGATCACGGCGCGAGAGAGCGCCAGACCGAGGCCCGTTCCTTCGTTCTTCGTCGTGAAGAAGGGCTCGAACAGCTCGCGCTCGCGCTCGGCGGGAACGCCCGCCCCGCGGTCGCTCACGGCGAGCGTGACGGCGCCCTCCCGCGACGTGAGCGATGCGCGCACGGTGCTCCCCTCGGGCGCGGCCTCGATGGCGTTGCGCAGGAGGTTGTCGACCACGCGCACGAGGCTGTCGGCGTCGACTGCGGCGCGCGCGCTGCCCTCTACCGCGAGCTTCACCCCGCGCTCGCTCGCCATCGCGTCGAGGTAGTCCGCGCGCTGATCGACGAGCGCTCGCAGGTCGGTGTCCCTCCGCGGCCCCATGCGACGCCCCGAGACCACCAGGAGGTCGGCCACGAGGCGGTCGAGGCGCGCGATCTCGTCGCCCGCCTCGGAGAGATCCGCCGCGATGCCCGCCAGGTCTACGTGGGGCAAGAGCACCGTCTGCCGCGACAGGTCGATGCGCAGCTTGATCGACGCGAGGGGGTTTCGCACCTCGTGGGCGATGCCCGCGGCCACGCGACCGAGCGACGCGAGGCGCTCGCGCTGTCCGAGCTCGCGCGAGAGCTGCGCGCTCGACGCCTGCTCGCGGAGGAGCGCCTGCGCGAGCGAAGAGATCCCGTCGGAGACGCCCGCGAGCTCGGGCACCGACGGGCGCGCGACGGGGGCGCGCAGGTCGCCCGCGAGCGCGCGCAGCGTGTCGCCGAGCTGCGCCGCGCCGCGACGCAGCGCGAGGAGCGTGTGCAGCGCCACCACCACGAGCGCCAGCGTGGCGAGGGAGAGCACCGTCGCGCCGACGCGCCACAATCGCTCGCCGCGGGGCTGCATCACCCACGTCGCGGCCCACGCGTAGCCGCCCTGCGCGCGCGGCGCGACGGCGACCACGAGGGTGCCCTGCGTCGCCTCGTCGTCGTCGCGGGCGCGGCGGCGCAGGCCCGGTGGCCGCACCTGCTCGACGGTGCGAATCACCACGGCGCGGGTGCGCGCGCTCTCTCGCGCGGCCTCGGCGCGGAGGCTCTGCATCGCGGGAGGGCCCGCGAAGCCCGCGGTGGGCGCGAAGGATTCGTCGAGGAGGCCCGCGCTCGTGCGACCGAAGCGGCGTTCGCCCGGGCGCGCGTCGGGGGCCGGGGCGTTGCGCATGCGCTCGACCTCGCG
>CANMAT010000225.1 GCA_947494865.1 Deltaproteobacteria bacterium | reverse complement strand
GTGCTGCTGTGCGCTCACCACGCCCGACCCCGACGGCGACACCCAGCTCATGAGCGCGAGGAAGCGCTCGCGCAGCGGCCCCGACACCAGGGCGCTCAGGTGGCGCTCGAGCAGGTCTTGAACGTGGTCGAGCTGCTCGCGCGACCAATAGAAGCCTGCGAAGTTGGGGCGCTTGAACCACGTCTTCGCCTCGCCCTTCGCGCCGGTGCTCGACACGCACTCGGCCACGTAGGTCTCGTACACGAGCGAGGCCGTGAACACCGCGTGCAGCGTCTCGACGCAGCGCTCGACGAGGCCGCGCTCGCCGTCGCGGTGCCCCGCCCCCGTGCGGCTGCCGCCGTTGACGTAGGTGTACCGGTAGCTCACGCGCTGCGCGCCCGCCGTGGGCCCGTCGGGCTGCGGCTCGCGCTCGGAGAACTCGAGCGCGCCGCCGGGGGCCTCATCGAGCAGCGTGAGGGCCTTCGCGAAGGCCGCGAACTGCGCGTGGCGCGCGCCTTCGGTCTTGGCTCCGGCGTCGCGCGCCGCCGGGTCGAGCAGCCCGTCGAGGGCGGCGTAGTCGGGCTTCTCGCGCGAGGCGAGGGCCGCGCGCCAGAAGGCCCACCAGCGGTCGTGCGCGGCGGCGTAGCCCGCGCGGGGTGAGGCGCTGATCGAGAGCAGGAGACCGAAGGCGAAGACCACGTCGTTGGTGGGGTCGGTCTCGAGGTCGAAGAGGAGCTCGACGTCGGTGTAGCGCGGGAGCGCGAGGCTGAGCAGGCGCTCGCCCGCGGTGTTCTCGGGCGTGGCGGGGAGCAGCGCGTGGTGAACGAGCGCGCGGGCCTTGAGCTCGAGCGCGGGCACCTCGGCGTAGAGGGGCAGCGGGGCGCCGCTGCGGGGGAGGTCGCGGGCGCGCGCGGCCACGTCGCCCACGGTGGTGAGCCCGAGCGCGCGGAGCTGCTCGGCGGTGCCCTGGCGCACGAAGGGGAGGAGCGCCACGTCCCACCCGTCGGGGCCGGCGTTGCCCTTGAGGCTCGCGACGCAGTCGGCCACGTAGGCGCAGCGGCCGCACGCCGGCTGCACGTGCGCCGCCACGGACTCGACGGCGGCGGGGGCCGCGCGGTGCAGCGCGATCACCTTGCGCCGCGCGCCCTCGAAGAGGTGCGCGGTGTCGCGCCAACGGAGCGGCACGGTGAGCGCGGCGGGCTCGCTCGCGCGCAGGTCGCTTAGGTCGATGGGGTCGCGGCGCGGCAAGATGCCGTGCCCGTGCGCCGACACGAAGAAGCGCCCGTCGAGCCCCATTTCGCGCAGGAGCGCGCTCATGGCGATGCCGTAGTAGAGCAGCTCGACGAGGTGCGTCTTGCCCACGGCCTGCTCGTGCGTGTGCTTGATGTCAACGAGCTCGATGGCGACGCGCGCGTCGCGCTCGGCGGGGGGGAGCTCGCGCAGCGCGCCGTCGGGGAGCACCTCGACGGCGGGCGAGGGGCCGGTGCCCGGTCGGCGCAGCACGGTGATGTCGGGGCGCAGCGGGCCCGGCGCGTCGAGGATGGGGCGTGGCGCGTCGGGCGCGAGGTCGAAGAGGAAGCGCACGAACGACGCGGGCGTGGGCCACGCGTGCTCGAGGAGAAAGAGCGTCGGGGTCCTGGCGTCGAGCTCGTCGCCGTAGGCCGCGAGGCGCGCGGCGTCGAGGGGGACGTGCAACACGGCGCCGCTCTGCGCCGACTCGCTCGCGCGCGTGGCGGGGTTGCGCTGCATCAGCGCGTACACGCCCTGCTCGTAGGCGTGGCCGAGGTCGGCGAGGGTCTTGCCCGACACGCGGCGGTGCGCGTCTTCGACGAGGTCGCGGTAGGGGGCGATCCACGCGGTGTCGCCGTGCGCGAGGTCGAGGAAGAGCTGCCGCGGGCACTCCGACTCGGCGTAGTGCTTGAAGACGTGCTTGCCGATCTTGCCCATCGGGTGAGTCCTTGCGTGGGGGGCCCCGCCGCCCGTCACGGCGCGGCGCGCGACGCTAGCACGATGCTCCCAGCCCGCGGTGTGCTCTGCGAGGCGCGCGCGAACCTGATCGCAGAGTCAGGTTCATGACGCGGCCATGACTCGCGGCGCGACGCTTCCGCGTAAAGATCCGCCGCGGCGCAGACGTAGAGGGAGCTGCGCGGCGCGTCAGATTTTCACGGCCCCGGCGTCGAAGATGCGCCCTCGCGTTTACCCCCCCGCAGCGATCGGAGCCGATGCTCTCATGTCCAGCCGCAACCCGACCGTCTCTGCCCTCGGCCCCGGCGAGAACCCCTTCGCCGACGCGGCGACCTGCTACGCGCACGACCTCCTCGCGGCCACTGACGTGAAGCGCCTCGAGGTGGGCGTGGTCGAGCGCCTCCTGCGCTGCGACCTCATCAGCGAGTCCGAGCTCCTCGCGCTCGACCCCGGCGACGCCGCCGACGACGACGACCCCTTCGCCGACCCCCCGCCGCGGCGTCGCCTCTACGGCGGCCCGCCGCGGGAGCGCCTCGAGGCGCGCATCGAGGCGTGGCGGCGCGGCGCGCGCGCCGAGGTGCCCGCGCGGGCGCCCGTCGGGGGCTTCGTGGGGGCCAACCTCGCGCTCTTCGCCGCGCTGCTGGGCTTCGACGCGGCCGACCGGGCCCTCTTCGAATTCGTGACCGCGGTGCGCTGCAGCGCCGCGCTCAAAGATCTCACCGAGGCCTTCGGGAGCGTCTCGCTGGGGGCCGCCGCGTCCCTCGTCGCCGCCGCCACGGGGGTGCGCAGCGCCGACGCCGCGCGCGCGCTCCGCAGCGGCCGCGCGGTGAAGAGCGGCGTGCTCGAGGTGGGCGGCAGCGAGATGCGCGACTTCGGCGACCGCCTCGACCTCAAAGAGGGCGTGCTCGATCTGGTGCTCACGCCGGGCCTCGACCGCGCGATGATCGTGTCGCGCTTTCTCCCCGCGGCGCCGCCGAGCGCGCTCGGGTGGGGTGACTTCAGCGCCGTGCGCGAGGGCGCCGAGCTCGCGCGCGACCTCCTCGCGGCGGCGCTCCGCACGCGCCGCCCGGGCGTCAACGTGCTGCTCTACGGCGCCACGGGCACGGGCAAGACCGAGCTCGCGCGCCTCCTCGCGGCGGAGGTGGGCGCTGCCCTCCACGTAGCGGGCGCCGCCGCCGACGACGGCGACGCGCCCGAGGCCGCGCAGCGCCTCTCGTCGCTGGTGCTCGGGCACCGGCTGCTCGAGCGCAGCGGCGCGGTGCTGCTCTTCGACGAGCTCGAAGACCTGTTCACGTGGGAGGGCGCTCGCGGCGACCCCTTCGGGCGGCGCGGCGGCGCGTCGGGGCGCATGTCGAAGGCGTGGTTCAACCAGCTCCTCGAGAGCAACCCCGTGCCCACGGTGTGGATCTCGAACAACGTCGAGGGCGTCGACCCGGCGTTTCTGCGCCGCTTCGCCTTCGCCGTAGCCTTTCGCGCGCCGGGCCCGGGCCAGCGCGCGCGCATGCTGGCGCGGCACCTCGCGCCCACCGACGCGCTCTCGCCCGCCGACGTCGAGGCCGTCGCGACGCGCTTCGCCGTGCCGGCCGCCACGCTGCACGGGGCCGTGAGCGCGGCGCGGCTCATCGCCTCGGACGGGTGCGCCGACCGCGCGGGCGTCGAGCGCGTGCTCGCCCCGCTCGACCGGCTCCTCAACGGCGGCGGCGCCGGGCGCGCGCTCGACTTCGACGCGGGCGCCTACGACCTCTCGGCGCTGAACAGCCCCGTCGACCTGGTGGGCCTCGCCGATCGCCTCGCGGCGTGGCAGCCCGGCGCGCGCGCGGGCGTGACGCTGTGCCTCCACGGGCCGCCGGGCACGGGCAAATCGGAGTACGTGAAATACCTCGCGCACCGCATGGGGCGGCGGGTGATTCATCGCAGGGTGTCGGACCTGCAGAGCAAGTGGGTGGGCGAGACCGAGAAGGCCATCGCCGAGGCCTTTCTCGAGGCCGAAGAGGAGGGCGCCGTGCTGCTCTTCGACGAGGCCGACTCGTTTCTGCGCGACCGCCGCGGCGCCTCGCGCGGGTGGGAGGTCACGCAGGTGAACGAGTTTCTGCAGCGCCTCGAGTGCGCGCGGGGTGTGGTGGCCTGCACCACGAACCTCGCCCACGACCTCGACGAGGCCGCGCTGCGGCGCTTCGTGTTCAAGATCCCGTTCGGATTCCTCGACGGCGAACGGGCCGCGGCCCTCTTCGCGCGCGCCCTCGCGCCGCACCTCGCCGCGCCGCTCGGCGACGACGAGCGCGAAGTGCTTGTGGCCACGCTCGCGCGCGTGGGCGACCTCGCGCCGGGCGACTTCGCGGCCGTGGCGCGGCGGCTCGGGGCCCTCGGGGCGCGCGTCACCGTGGCGTCGTGCGTGGCCGAGTTGCAGCTCGAGGTGCGCGCGAAGCAGCGGGCGCCGCGCGCGCCGGTGGGGTTCGCGCTCGGCGGGCCCTCACGCGCCTGATTGAAAGGGCCGCGAGTCCCAGGGTATCTCGAGGGTGAACGTGGTGCCGTCGGCGGGGGTGCTCGCGACCGCTACGGAGCCGCCGTGGGCCTGCGCGCAGCTCTGCACGAGGGTGAGCCCGAGGCCCCAGCCGCGCCTCGACCCGCTGGCGGCGCCGACCTGCACGAAGGGCTCGAAGAGCGTCGCGCGGTCGGCCTCGTCGATGGCGGGGCCCTGGTTGTGCACCGAGATCGCGGCGCCCGCCGCGGTGCCCCGCACGGTGACCTCGATGGGCGCGTCGGGGGCGCCGTGCTTCACGGCGTTGGTGGCGAGGTTCCAGAGGGCGCGGTGCAGGGCCTCGGCGCTCCAGACGCCGCGCACGGGGGCGTCGCCGCGTAGCACGAAGCGGTCGCCGAACACCGAGGTGAGCTCGTCGCAGGCGGCGCGCGCCACCGCGGCGAGCTCGCACTCGGCGAGGGTGAGGGGCAGCTCGTGCCCCGCGCGGATGCGCAGCGCGTCGAGGAGGTCGCGGATCATGGCGTCGGCGCGCACCACGTTGCTGAGCACGCGGCGCGGCAGCGCGCGGTGATCGCCGAGGGCGTCGGCGTCGAGGTTCAGGATGTGCGCGGCGGTGCGAATGACGAGGAGCGGGTTGCGCAGGTCGTGGGCCAGCACCGAGATGAAGCGCTCGCGCAGCACCTGCTCGACGTTGAGGTCGTCGACCTTGAGCTTCAGGGTGGCGTGGAGGCGCGCGAGGTCGAGGTTGATCGAGAGCTGCGCGCCGAGCGACTCGAGGCGCTGCACCTGCCTGAGGGTGAAGGGGCGCCGCTCGGTCATGCCGACGTACATCACCCCCATGAGCGCCTGACGCGCGGGGAGGCGCACCCCGAGGAGGGCGTGGATGCCGCTCGTGCGGAGCTCGTCGCTCAGCGCGAACTCGGTGGTCTCGGCGTCGAGCACCGTCATCGTGTCGCCCTTGCGCGCGGCGATCGCGGCGACGAACGACGCCGTCGCCTCGTCGGCGACGTAGTGCTTGAGGGGCTCCTCGACGATGCCCGCCGAGGCCGCGAGCCAGAGGGTCTTGTCGGCGAAGTTGTGAAAGAAGATCGCCGCGCACTGGGCCTCGACGGCCTCCATCACGAGCTCGAGCACGTCGCGGAGGTGGCGCACGAGGTCGGCCTCGCCGGGCCCCGCGGGGAGCGCCGCGTGCGCCAGCGTCTGCAGCCGCCGGAGGTAGTGCTTCTCGGCCTGCGAGTCGGTGACCGCGTACTGCGTGAACGCGTCGATCACCACGCCGGCGTCGTCGCGCAGCGCCGCGTGGAGCCGATTCATCTCCGCGGGGTCGAGCGCGTCGGCGCCGGCCTGCGCGGCCGCCTCGGTGACGCACCGCCCGAGGATCGCGAGCTCCTCGAGCGCGTCGCAGAGCATGTACCCCGACCGCAGGCGCGCCGAGAGGTGGCTCGTGAGGTGCCGCCGCCGCTCGGCGTCGGCGCCGCGTAGCGCGCTCAGCGCGACGAGGTAGTCGGCCACGCGGTTGCGCAGCTCGCTGGCGGTGATCCCGCGCGCGCCCGCGAGGGTGCTCGCCTCGTCGGCCCAGCGCCGGAGTATCGCTTCCTGGTGGCGCGCCACGACCTCGGCGACGGCTGTCACGCGACCCCCGACGGATTCGAAGAAGCGAGCATGTCGCGCAGCGCGTGCATGGCCGACACGTTGTGCCGCGGGCGCGCGGACGCCATCCCCTCGGTCACCCCAAAGCGTGGGGGGGCCCTCGCGCGCTGCGCCGATGGAAGATCCTCAGGGAGCGCGGCGTGATCGCTCGGTGACGCGCCGCACGGCGTCGCGCACCTGCTGGGTGCGAAAGGGCTTCTCGAGCACGCGGTCGCGGTGCTGCTCGACGAAGGCTGCGGTCGCCGCGGTGAAGCTCCCGCCGGTGGTGAACACGAAGGCCTCGGCGACGTCGGGGCGCTCGCGCAGAACGGCCTCGTACACCTCGGGGCCCGTGAGCCCGGGCATGTTCAGGTCGCAGAGCACC